>CAZEWA010000032.1:0-36691 GCA_964515685.1 uncultured Polyangiales bacterium
GTGATTCAGCCGGGCGGCTCGGTCAAAGACGACGAAGTCATCGCTGCTGCAGACAAGGCGGGCATGGCGATGGTGCTGACAGGCACGCGCCACTTCCGCCACTGAGCTAA
This sequence comes from uncultured Polyangiales bacterium, assembly GCA_964515685.1. Lineage (GTDB taxonomy): Bacteria > Myxococcota_A > Polyangia > Polyangiales > DASUME01 > DASUME01. The sequence continues at coordinate 111 of CAZEWA010000032.1, forward strand.
GCTCCACTCGCTCGCTCGCACATCGGCGCGCAGGACCGCTGGGAGGCATTATGAAAGTGTTGGTAGTGGGCGGCGGAGCCCGCGAGCACGCTCTGGCTTGGAAACTGAGTCGTTCGCCCACCGTCGAAGCGGTGTTTTGTTTGCCTGGCAATGCTGGCACCGCAGAGGTCGCGACGAATCTTGCGGGCAGCGTGTCCGATCTTGCCGGCATCGTGCGCGCGGCCAAGGAGCACGCGGTCGGGCTCGTGGTGGTGGGTCCCGAGGATCCGCTCGTCGCCGGACTCGTCGACATGCTGCGCGAGGCGGACATCCTTGCGTTTGGGCCGGATAAACACGGCGCTCAGCTCGAGGGCTCGAAGGCTTTTTCCAAGGAGCTGATGCAGGAGGCGGGCGTTCCGACGGCGCCGTTCCGCATCTTTGACAAGGCCGACGATGCCGAGCGCTACGTGCGTGAGCAGAACCGGCCGCTCGTGGTGAAAGCCGATGGTCTTGCCGCAGGCAAGGGTGTGGTGGTGGCGAAGAACGCGGAAGAAGCGCTCGCAGCCATCGGGAACATCATGCGCGAGCGTGCCTTCGGTGCAGCGGGTGACCGCGTGGTCATCGAGGATTGCCTGATCGGTCAGGAAGTCAGCTATCACGTGGTTTGCGACGGCGACCGCTACGTGGCGCTCGCGCCTGCGCAGGACCACAAGCGCGTGGGTGACGACGATACCGGCCCCAACACTGGCGGCATGGGCGCCTACTCACCGCCTCCCGTGGTTACGCCTGAAGTCGAAGAAAAGATCCTGCGCCTTGTGGTGGAGCCGACGCTGGCCACCATGAAGAAGCGCGGTACGCCGTTCCGCGGAGCTTTGTTCGTCGGCCTCATGATCGACCAGGGCGAGCCTCAGGTGCTCGAGTACAACACGCGCTTTGGCGACCCCGAGACCGAGGTCATGTTGGCGCGCTGGGATGGCGATTTGCTGCCCCTGTTGCTAGGTTCGGCGCGGGGCAACCTTGAAGGCGTAGTGGCCAAGTGGGCAGCTCCGACGGCGCTGTGCCTGGTTATGGCGTCAGAAGGGTATCCAGCAGGCTACCCAAAGGGCCGCTTCATCAGCGGTCTCGGCACTGCGGGCCAGGAGGCCATTATCTTCCACGCGGGCACCACACTCGAAGGGGAGCGCGTGGTTACGTCGGGCGGTCGTGTGCTGGCCATCACTGCTACTGGGCAAACCATCGATGAAGCCGCGGCCCGCGCGTACAGCGTGGCCCAGCAGGTCCACTTCGACGGAGCACACTACCGTCGCGATATCGGGCACCACGCGCGCACGCGTTGAGTCTGTGTCGATGTCCCACGCGTCTCTTGAGCGATACGTGCTCGCGCTGCAGGCTGGTGGCGTCGTCGCTTGCCCAACGGAGACCCTGCAGGGCCTCTTGGCAGACGCTTTATCGGCAGACGCCGTGGACCGCGTGGTCGCGCTCAAGCGTCGCGGTCCAGATCCAATTGCAATAATGATACCTAATCTCGCTGCGCTGGACAGCGTTGCCGAGCCTGTATCAGATGCGGTTCTCACGCTGGCCCGCGCCCATTGGCCGGGCCCTCTCACACTGGTGGTTCGCGCCAGGGCGCACCTGCCGGCCCGACTGGTCATGGACGGCAAGATTGGTGTGCGCGTACCGGGACCGAGCCCTGCGCTCGACTTGGTGCGCGCATTCGGCGGGCCGCTGACGGCCACCAGCGCAAACCTCTCCGGACAACCCGCCGCTCGCACCGAGCTTGAGGTCCGCGCCTATTTCCCAGAGGGCCTTGCGGAGCAGGTGCCAGGGGACGCACCGGGCGGGGCACCGAGTACGGTGGTCGATGCCACGGGAAAGGTGCCGCGCCTCATCCGAAGTGGCGCCGTGACTTTGCCGGGAATTGTCGTCTGATTCGCGTAGGCCGTCGGCGCCTCTGGCTGTGAACAACCGAGAGGTCGTCATGCACGCCGCGCCATGCACGACGCGCGGCTGACAGCTATTCTCCGCCCTATGAGTCAGCAGAAATCCGACAACATCACGTGGCATGCAGGGGTTCACACCCGGGAGACGCGGGAACAGATTCTTGGCCAGCACGGCGTCACGTTGTGGTTCACCGGACTGAGCGGCTCCGGCAAGAGCACTGTCGCCCGTGAAGTGGAGCGGCTGTTGGCCCAGCGCGGCCGACATGTTTACACCCTAGATGGGGACAACGTGCGTTACGGCCTGTGCCGGGACCTGGGGTTCAGCCCCGAGGACCGTACCGAGAACATCCGCCGCATCGGTGAGGTGTGTAAGCTCTTCACGGACGCGGGCACCCTCACGCTGGCCGCCTTTGTCTCGCCCTATCGCGCCGATCGGCAGCAGGTCCGAGGCTTGCTAGCGAGTGGGGATTTCGTGGAGGTCTACGTCGCCGCCGATCTCAGCGTGTGTGAGAGCCGGGACCCAAAGGGCCTCTACAAGAAGGCTCGGGCCGGGGAAATTCCTGAGTTCACCGGGATTTCGGCACCCTACGAGGCACCGGAGCAGCCTGAATTGGCGCTGCGGACCGACCAAGAGGATGTCGCGGCGAGCGCTGCCCGGGTGATTCGCTACCTCGAGGAGCGCGGAATCATACGCGTACTTTCGTGACGCGGTCCGGCTCTGATAAGATATCGGCATGGCCTTGATCGAGACCGAAGAAGCAGCGCGTCGCCTCGCGCGCGCCATCGCGAGTGATCTCTCCCTCTACAACGAGGAAAAGATCATGGACGGCATCCAACACGACAACCTCTTCAAGGTGCTCGCGGAAGAGCTCGAAGAGGGCAGGGCTCTGTTTAGGAGCCGTGTGTCGCCGGAGTTGTTCGCCAAGAACTTCTACGACCGCGCGGTGATAGACATCCTCGTTCGCTCGAAGGGACACGTCGCCTCGAAGATGTGGTGAGGGGCGGCTACTCTGTCCGCCCCTGATGTGCGTTTCCCCCATCGAGATCGAGCTCACACCGCAAGAAGCGGGAGAGCGCCTGGATAAAGTTCTCTCCGCGCGTGAGCTCGGATTTTCGCGCGCCACCGTCCAGCGCTGGATGGAGGAGGGGCGCGTCACGGTGCTCGGGCGCAAGGTGAGCGCCAAAGATCGCGCGCGAGCAGGACAATGCGTACGCATCGAGCCCGCACCGCCGCCGCCGTCCGAGGCCCTGCCGGAGGACATCCCGCTCGATATCCTGTTCGAGGACGAGCATCTCATCGTGCTGCACAAGCCAGCGGGGCTTGTGGTGCATCCTGCCGCCGGACACGAAAGCGGCACGCTCGTGAATGCGCTGCTCCATTACACGGCGGTCGAACCTGGCCAGGACGCGCGCAGGCCAGGCGTCGTCCACCGGCTCGACAAGGACACGAGCGGCGTGATGGTGGTCGCGCGGACTGAGCTGGCCCGCGAAGGGCTTTCGCGCCTGTTCGCCGCACACGACATCGATCGCCTGTACGAAGCGATTTGTGTCGGCGCTCCTCCGCCGAAGACCACGTTTTCCACGCTTATCGGCAGGCATCCCACAGACCGTAAGCGTTTCTCATCGAACGTTGGGCGCGGCAAGCACGCGGTCACGCACCTGGTGCGACTGCGCGAGCTACACGGTGCAGCGCTCGTGCAATGCCGTCTCGAGACGGGTCGCACACACCAGATACGCGTGCACCTGTCGGACCACGGCTTTCCGCTGCTAGGGGATCCGGTCTACGGTCGCACATCGAAAGACGTGCGCGTGCAAACGGCAGCGGCGGCTCTTCAACGCCAAGCGTTGCACGCCCGTGTCCTAGGTTTCACGCACCCGGTGACCAGCGCTCCGCTGCGCTTCGAAATCGAGCCTCCCGCAGATTTCCAGCAGGCTCTCGCAGCGCTCGCGCTGACCTGAAGCGCGCCTACTTTTGACCGAGTAGCTCGCGGGCGCGGCTTGCGTTCGCGTGCATGTCGATGTTGTGGAACACGCAGACCGTCTGCTTCGCGTTACTGGCCTTGATGTGAGCCACGATTCTCTCGAGCGAGCCTTCGTCGTAGCGCGAGCGGTGCCCGGCTGGGCCCGAGAGACGGAGGTAAGCGAACTCAAGTTTTCCAGCCGGCGGCTCATCGAAGAGCGGATCGTAGGCAGCCACGACGTTCTTCTTGCCGTCGATGGCTGAAGCGATGTCGCTGTACTTCCAGCCAGCCATGGAGAGCACTGCGCGCGGGTAGCGAGCCGGCAAGGCCTCGACGAATTTCTTGAGCGCGGATTTGTTGGGGCGGGTCGGGGTGAACTCGGGCGGGGACGCAAACACCACGGCCTCGGCCTTCATGCTCTTGCTGAGCTGAGCCACTTCCTTAATCAGCTTATCGGTGGCGGGGGTGAGTACGAAGCCCGAGCCGGCGATGTCTTTCGGAGCAAGTAGAGAAAACGAAAACCCTTCGGGTGCCTCGCGCAGCCAACGCCGAACGGTGCCCGCACCAGGAATACCTAGTTCTGTTTCGGAAATCTCGACTCCCTCGAACTCCCGAAAGTAGCGACTTACGGGGACTGGGAACCCGGAGCATGCGACCACTGCCATCGCCGTTGGAGTATAGTCGGCCTTATCTACGAAGGGCACACTTTGTGGAACCGCTGCTGATACAGGCGAAGGTTTCCGGGCAGGTGCCGGCTCTCCCAAGCGAACCTTTCGACCCCGAAACACGACTATCCGAGCCTAAAGACCCTAGGAAATGAGCGCCTTAGGGGGACTGTGTGCATACGCTGTCTCAGCAGATGGGGGCGATCTGTCTAGCGCCGGCCGTACAGTCCAGCCACGGCTGGCACCGAGGTCGCTACATGTCGCATGTTGGCCCCGCCTGGGGGCGCTGGGGGCGATCGGCACAAAACTTCCCCTCGCTTCAGCCTTTGATACGATGGCGCCGTGTCAGGCGATGCCCCCATGAACGCGGACAATCTCGATATCCGGCTTTTGCGTTATCGGTCTCGACGCGACGAGTCTCCTCATGTCTTGGCGAACTTGTTGCTCGAGGCGAAGCGCCCTAGCGAGGCCTTAGAAGTCGTACGTCTCGCGCAGGGAGACACGCCGGATGCCGAGCTGATGGTGCTCGAGGGGCGGGCGTGGTTCGACCAAGCTGCGCTGCCCGAAGCGCAAGAGGCGCTGATGCGCGCCGTCAAGACGGATCCGCGCAGCAAGGAGCCCTATCGTTGGTTAGCTCAGGTGCTCATGAAGCGCGGGGAGCCCGGGCGAGCGGTTCAGGTGCTCGAGCGCGCGCTCCATATAGATGGAGCAGACCGCACCTTGCAGCAGGCGCACATGCGGGCCCAGCGGCTGGCGCGCATTGCGAACGACACGGAGCTCATCGGAGAGGGAACCTTGGTGGCGCCCGTGGTCCCGCCGCCTGCGGATCCGTTTTTGGACGGTCAGGCGCACACGCTTAGGCCGGCGACGCAGGCGCAGAATGCGCTTCCCGCGCGCGCGGCTCCCGACGGGTCCCTGCCGAGCGCAGCGCAGGAAGTTCGCATCGAGCAGCGGGCTAGGGGGCCCGAGCCCCGGGCGCAGTCGCGCTCCCCGTTCCAGCCCAAGGCGGTTGCAGCGGTGGTGAGCTCAGACTTCGCAGCCGACGACGCGCCGACGGCGGCCTTCGAGATGCCCGACGAGATTCGGAACTGGCTCGAGGCCGAGCGCACGCAGTCGATGCCGACGCAGCCTCCTGCACCTCTCGAGGCGATTCCGTCTCCGGTATTTGCGCTTTCGCGTGCGAAGGACAGTTCCGTCAGCGAGCCCGATTTTGAGGCAGCCCTGGCGTACGACTCCGATGGCAGTTTGGAGCTACACGACGTACGCGACGTGGCGCCGCCCGCCGAAGCAGAGGCTCCGGAGCGCGTGCTCGAGGTGCTGTCGCAGCACGGGGTTTTCGAGTCGAAATCGGCAGCTGGGGCAGGCGTTGATTGGGCCGCCAAGGGCGAGGCCAAGGGCGCAGGTCAACGCGTGGGCACGAGTCTGGCCGTGGGCTGGGTGCTCGCACTTGCCGCAGCCGGCGGCGGCTATTTCGGATTCAATCACTGGCTCGAGGGGCGTCGTGCGGATGCTCAGACGCTGATCGCGAAAGCCATGGAGGCAGCTGCCGATGGCCAACACGCATCGCTCGTTTCCGCGGAACGGCAGCTACTGGAAGCCAGGGCACTCGACCCCAAATCGATCCCAGCGATTGCAGACCTTTTGTTCGTGCAAGCGACGCGCGCGCTCGAGGATGCGAGCTCCGAGGTAAGCTACCTACGCAGCACGCTGGCAAGCGCCGAGTCTGCGGGAGTGTCGCCAAGCCTCGTTGCGGCTGCAAAGGCGCTAGTGAGTGCGGTCGACGGGGACCTTGGCAAGTCCCAGGCGCTTGCGGCCAGTGCGTTGGAAAAGGGCAAAGACGACCCGCGCGTTTTGTATTTGGTGGGGCGGCTCTACCAGCGCACGGCCCGCGTAGAAGCGCGCGCGCTGCTGCAGCAGGCCTCGACCCAAGACCCAAGCTTCGCACTCGCGTTCGCTGCCGAAGCGGAGATAGCCTTGGCCGAGCAGGACCACGAAGGCGCGCGCGCACTGCTTCAGAAGGCGCTTGGCAAGGATGCGCAGTTCTTGCGCGCGGAGTTGTGGCAGATGGTGCTCGACGTGACCGGAGAGAGTGCTCCGGCGCTGGACGAGCGACTCGAGGCGCTGTCGGAACGCATCACGCAAGGTTCGGCCGCAGATCAGCTGCTTGCCATCATCGTGGGTTCGCGTGTCGCGCGGGCTCAAGAAAAGATGGATTCGGCGCGTTCGACGCTCGAGAAGGCCAAAACCCTTACGGTGCTGGATCCAGAGTTGATGTCGCTGCTAGGGCAGGAGGCATTGGCGACCGGGACGCTCGAACTCGCTTACCGCGCCGCGAATACCGCGGTTAAGGCGGCTCCCGCAGTGCAACGCTATCGGGAAGAGCTTGTGCAGGTCCTTTTGGCACGGGGCGATGGGCGCACGGCGCTCAGGTCCATGGACGGCATCGCAAGCGACGATGGCAGCTTTGGCATGTACGCTGAAGCGCGCGCTGCGCTCTTGTCGGGGTCGCGGGAAGCGCTTGCAGAAACCAAAAAGCGACTCGCCGCGTATCGCGCCACAACCGCTGGGCGTGGGGACGTAGAAGCCTCGGCGCTGTTGCTACGCGCCGATTTGAAGCTGGGTGCCAACGCGGAATCGCTGCTGCCTACGGCGCGAACGCTCGCCCACGGCAACCCATCGAGCGCGCTGGCACAACTCGCGCTGGGCGAAGCCGCACTCCATTCAGGCCAAGGTGAGCTCGCGCTGAAGGCGCTCGCCAAGGCCGTAGCCGTGAGTCCGAACGACGCAGATGGATACTATCTGCGCGGTCGTGCCCAGCGGCTCGTCAGTCGGCCGCAAGAAGCCAAAGAAGACTTCCTGAAGGCATTGTCGCTTGCACCCGAACACGCGCAGGCGCGAGAGGCTCTCGGGGGCCTCCTCGTCGACTCGGGGCAGTACGACGAGGCGCTTTCCGTGTTCGGCAAGCTCGAACAAGCTGGCCGGGGATTGAGCGGTACGCTGGGCATGGTCGAAGCGCTGATGGGAAGCGGCGACCTAGTTGCGGCGGAAACAAAGTTCAACCGACTGTCGGACGCGGAGCGCGCGCTCGCCGCGTCGAGTGTGGTGGCCGCACGGCTTTCCATTGCCAACCACAAGCCTGCGGACGCTGTGGCGCGCCTTGCGCCGCTCGTTGCCAAAGATGCAGACACGCGCAGTGCCGAAGTGCTTTCTTTGTACGGCGAAGCGCTCTACGCGGACGATAAGGTGGACTCTGCTGCAGGCGCATTCGAAGCCGCCCTCGAGTTCGATGCGACGTATCCGGAGGCCTTGATCGGGCGCGCCATGACGGCCGCTCGCGCGGAGAAGGCAAAGGACGCGAAGTCCTATCTGGCGAGCGCAAACAAGGCGCTCGAGACTCGCGTACGGCCGCCGAAGTTGCGCGCTGTGTATCTGGTGACGCTAGCCAAGGCGCACATCCTCGACCAAGAGTGGGAACAGGCCAAGCAACGTCTCGTAGACGCCATCGCCATCCCCGGAGTGCCCGTGGAAGGGCACTTCTGGCTGGGCGAAATGCTAACCAAAACCAAATCGTCGAAGGCCAGCGACAGCTACGCGAAGTATCTCGAACTTGCGCCGAACGGGTCCTATGCCACCCGAGCCAAGCGAGCCTTGGCCCCGCGTTAGGCTAGGGGCTGCTGCAGCAGAACACGTTCTCCATCACGCACTGCGAATCTTTGGCGGTTCCGGATCCGCCACCGAGTACCATATAGAGCGTTGCTTTCGGGATGCTCGCGCCACGGAGCTTTTCGGTGGGACGAGCGAGATCATGCGCAATGGTGGTCACGGTATATGCACGACATGTTTCGTGCGTTTGAGGTGGTGAAGTGAAGGAGATGTGGATGGCATCGTTTCGGCTTCTTGGGCTGTGCGTAGTATCCGGGATGGCTTTCGGCTGTGGCGGCGGTGCGCCTGCCGCGGAAGTCGAAGCGCCGAGAGAGAGTAGCGGTAGAGAGCGCGAGGGAGCGGGAGGTGGCGACCCGCTGAGCGTGACGGGGCTTCGCGGTGTGCTGTCCCAGGACGAAATCCAAGGCGCGCTCGAGCCGAAGATGCTCAAGTTCAGCCGCTGCGTGCAAAGGCGCTCGGGCGATGTGGAGTGGCTGTCTGGCGCTGTGACCTTTGAGTTTCGCGTCGCCACTACGGGGGCCGTGAGCTCGGTGTATCCGCGACGTAGCAGCATGGGTGACCGAGCCACCGAGCAGTGCATGCTCGAGGTGGCCAAGGCGACACGCTTCCCCATGCCCCGTGGTGGCGAAGCCGAGTTTGGTTGGTCGCTCGAGGTTCCACTCGATTCCGACACGCGCGTGCCGGTGGCGTGGACTGCTTCGCAAGCAGAAACTGTCGTGGCCGAGCAGAGGTCCGCACTTCGCAGCGCGTGCGGAGACGGGAGTTTCGAGCTGACGGCCTATGTCGACGTGGACGGAAAGGTGGTGGCCGTCGGCGGGGCTGTAGCCGATGAAGCGAGTGCCGAGAAGCTCGACTGTGTGACCTCTGTCGTGCAGAGCTGGGTGTTTCCAAGCCCTGGCTCCTACGCCGCCAAGCTGACCTTCAACCTGGACTGAGAAGGAGTTCCACAGAAGTGGCCCGCCTCGACGCCGATCCGAGCCACTTCCTGTGGAACACCTTCTGAGGCGCGGAACGTGCGCGAGCTTCAGTGATGGGACTTCGCGAGGCGACAGGCGAATTGCAGTGGACGGTGCAGGCACGTCATGCGCTGCGCTAGACTCCGCGAATGGATCAGGAAGCACAGGACCGGGCCCACTGGGAGTCCGCGGAAGAAGGCGCGGAGCTCATTCGAGAGGGAGAGCTTCAGGCCGCGGTGGCAGAGCTGCAGGGGCTTATTCAGCGCGAGCCTGAGAACCCCTATGCCTTCTATTTCTTGGGCTCTGCTTTCTTCGAGTCCGAAGACATGGCGAGAGCGCTCAAGGCCTACCTTGCGGCCCTCGAGATCAAGCCGGACTACGGCGGCGCGTTGATAGGGGCAGGCTGGGCGCTTCATTCGCTCGGTCGCTATCGGGAAGGGCTCCGCGTGGGCCGCCAAGTCTTGGAGCGTACGAAGGAGGACCCCGACGCGCTGCACCTGCTTGGCCTCTGTCACTACTCGATGGGCGATGCCGCGGCTTCGCTTGGTTACCTCACGCGCTTCTTGAACACGCGACCTGAGATCGAAGTCGCGATGGAAGTGGAGGGGCTGATCAAGGTGTTGCGCGGCGAAGTACAAGCGATGCCTGAGGACGCGGACGACGACTGAGGGCTCCACAATTGGCGGACGGCTCACAAGGAACGTGTGCAGCATCTGCGCGTGTCATGACCTTCGTCTCATCGAGGGGCCGTCCTGGGCTATCGGTTTCCATAAGTTTCCGGCACATCGCGTAGGTGCGCGGCTCCGTGCTTCTTTGCGCCCATAGACGCCGACCCAAGATGGAGCTACATCACGCCCGTGCAAGCCCAACCTGAAGACGACTGGGACGATCACTTCCACGATGAATGCGGAGTGTTCGGTGTTTGGGGCTCCGAAGAGGCGGCTAACCACGCTTATTTGGGTCTTCATGCACTGCAGCACCGCGGGCAAGAAGCCGCCGGCATCGTGAGTTCCGATGGTACTCAGGTCTACGCTCATCGCGGACTCGGCCTCGTCCAGGATGTGTTCAGTGCAAACACGCTGGAGAAGCTGCCTGGAGATCGCGCGATAGGTCACGTTCGCTACTCCACGGCGGGCGGATCGCACATCAAAAATGCGCAGCCCATCGCCATTGACTACGCGCACGGTTCCATCGCCGTAGCCCATAACGGTAACCTCACCAACGCGGATGAGATTCGCCGTCGGCTCGAGAGTCAGGGCTCGATTTTCCAGACCAGCTCGGACACCGAAGTGGTCGTGCATCTGATCGCTCGCTCCCAGGAGCGCACCACCGCAGACCGCGTGGCCGACGCATTGCGCCAGACCAAGGGCGCGTTTTCGCTGATGGTTCTCACGCCCAACGAGATGATCGCCGTGCGCGACCCGTGGGGATTTCGTCCGCTCGCGATGGGTCGACTCAAGGACGCCTACGTGTTCGCGTCCGAGCCCGTAGCGTTCGAGCTCGTGGCCGCTGAGTTCGTGCGCGACGTCGAACCTGGCGAGATGATCGTCATCGACAAGAACGGCATGACCAGCCGTCGCCCGTTTGAGCGCGAAGACTCGAAGATGTGCATTTTCGAGTATGTGTACTTTGCCCGCCCCGATGCGACGTTGGGCAACATCAACGTGTACGAAGCGCGCAAGCGCATGGGGCGAGCGCTGGCCGTTGAAGCGCCCATCGACGCCGACGTCGTCATCCCCGTACCCGACAGCGGCGTGCCGGCGGCCCTTGGATACGCTCAGGAAGCGGGCCTGCCCTTCGAGCTAGGGCTCGTTCGGAGCCACTACGTTGGCCGCACGTTCATCGAACCACAGTCCTCAATTCGGCACTTCGGCGTGCGCTTGAAGCTGAGTCCGAACCGCGCGATCATTCAGGGTAAGCGGGTGGTGGTCATCGATGACTCCATCGTACGCGGCACGACCAGCCGCAAAATCGTGAAGATGTTGCGGGACGCAGGAGCCAGAGAGGTTCATCTGCGCATCAGCTCGCCGCCGACCCGCTGGCCTTGCTTCTACGGCATCGACACGCCGTCACGCAGCGAGCTCATCGCTTCGAGTCACAGCAACGAAGAGATCGCGAAGTACGTAACTGCGGATTCCGTCGGGTACCTGACCGTGGGAGCCCTGCACAAAGCTGTCGGCGGGACGGGCTATTGCGATGCCTGCTTTACGGGCAATTATCCGCTTGCTTTCGAGAAGCCGCCTGCACGTCGTCAGCTCTCGCTCGTGATGTGAAGCGGTAAAGAAGGCTACGCGTTGCGTCTTCTCGACCGTCTCTGGTTCACATAGCCCCTTGCCGGTGTAAGCTGGGTAAAGTGCTACAGCTCGAGCTCATCGAGGACATTCTTCCGCGGCGCGCGCAGGGGTACGGAGAGTTCGTTCGGAAGACGGCTGCGCTTCTGCGTGCGGGTTTTCCGGTACCTGCCGGCTACGTGCTTCCGCGCACAGAGGTAGACGCGATTTACTCGCGCTGTCTGCTCGAGGGTGAGGACCTGCGGGGATTTCTCAATCCGCAGAACCCTTTTCCCGACGAAGCGGCCCTGGGCGAGATGCGTGCGCGCCTGCTGGAAACTGCGCTCGGGAAAGACCTCGAAGCGGAGTTTGTCCAGGCTTTCGCGGCGTTGCGAGCCCTGGGGGCGCACTCGGCCGTGCTGACCACCTGCCTGGTCTGCGACAAGCCCCGCGAGGACCGCGTCCTGGGTGAGGTCGAGCTCAACATCGAAACCGAAACCCGGTTGCTCGATGCGGTGCGCCGTGCATTGGCCGCGCCGTTCGAGACAAAGTTGCTGCGCTCTCTGCGCGCCGCCGATGTGCGGGATGCGAGCCTCGTGCTCACCGTGCAACGCATGGTCGACGGCATGGTATCCGGCGTGCTTTACACGCGAAATCCGCTCACAGGCGACGGACGGGAGTGGCTTGTTCGTTCGGGGTATGGCTTGGCAAGTGCGCTGCGTGATGCGCAGGTGCCGAGTGACATGTACCGTGTGTCGAGGGATGGGTATATCCGCGACAGCGTCATCGCCACGAAGCGCCGCATGCTTTGGGCCACGGCGGAAGGACGTCGCGCGCTGCGACAGGTGCCCGACGCGCTCGCAGAAAGTCCCAGTCTGACCGACCACGGCCTGCGCGAAGTGGCGCGCCTGGGCGAACGGGTGGAGAAGCATCTTGGGTCGCCGGTGCGCATCGACTGGACCCTGGCCAACGGAACACTCTACCTGTTGCGCGTAGACCCGATTCCGGGCTCTGCGAAGCTGCCGCGCATTCGTGCGACCAAGCCAGAGATTCGTGCTCGGGAGCTTTGGTCGCACGCGGAACTCGCCGAGGCTTTGCCTGGGGTGCTCTCGCCATTGGCGTGGTCCCTGGTGTCACGGTTCAATCGGCTGGGCATCGCTTCGGTGTTGACCGCGGCCGGCGTCACGCTCGGTGCATCGTCCGAGATCCTGACTGACGTTCGCGGTCGTGCCTACGTAAACCTAGGTGCATTGACGGCCGCCGTGTGTCGTTTGCCGGGGCTCTCCCCACAGGCGCTCGCGCGGATTGGGATCGACTTAGGCGAGGCGCTCGGCCCTGTGGACTTGGCGGGCCCTGTGGACCTGACACGCGCTGCCCTCCGCCTCTACGACTCTCACGCGAAGGTCAACGTTCGATTCGGCTTGGTGAAAGGCAAAATGGCCGCGGAACGCAGTCACTTTGCGGGTCTCGACGCTCGGCTCTTGCCTCCTGATGCCGTGGAGCGCGTGCTGTGCGATGTCGAGGTGTTCTTAGAAGATGCGGGCATGGCCCTGATGCATGCGTACGGGTTGTGGCTTGCCACACTCGTACTCTTTCGCGGGCTGTTCGTCGGCCATATGGGCGAAGAAGCCTTACGCCTCGAGCGAGATCTTTTGTGGGGACCCGAGGAGCTCCTGTCGGCGCAAGCCGGCTACGGCTTCCTCGAGTTGGGGCGGTCGCTCGCGCGCGATCCCAATGCGCTGCGCTGGGTCGATGAAGGGGGCGAGCCACCCGAGGTGGTGCGCCTCGGCATCCACGAGTTTGGGCTGAAGCATCGCCACGAGGGCATGCTGCTGCTCGACCCCATGCGTCCCCGTTGGCGGGAGACACCGAAGCGCCTCTTGGGGGCGCTGCGCGCCTTGCTTTCTGATCCGCTGGGCGTGGCCTTTGCCACCGAGCGTCTCGAGGTGGCGCGCGGTCGCAGGGAGCGTGCGGAGCGCGAATGGAAGCGTCGCCTTCCGATCACGCGTTGGCCGCTCGCGAAGCTGCTCATTGCGCGCATGCGTGATCTCACGAGGCTGCGCGAGAGCCTGCTCGCGGACACCGCGCAGGCCATCACCGTCATTCGAGAGATCAGCGTCGATGCATCGCGACGTCTGTCCATGCGGTACCGCGATGTGGGCCAGGATGCGGCGTTTTTTCTCGAACTCGAGGAGCTTCACTCCGCATTGGGGCGTGGCCGCTGGGACGTACACGAACGCGTGCAAATGCGGCGCCGGGAGTACGACCTGATGAACGTGCGACCTGTCGCCGTGTCGCGCTTCCAGGGGCGGCCCAAGGACGAAGCCAGCGCGGGCGCGCCGATGCAAGGCGCGGCGGGCAGTGGTGGTTCGGCTGAAGGGCGCGTGGTCTTGGTGCGCGACGGCAGTGAGCTCGAAGAGTTGCCGCACGGCGCGGTGCTCGTCGTGGCCGCCTGTGACGTGGGCTTGTGCGCGGTGCTACCGGCGGTGCGTGCAGTCATCAGCGAACACGGCGGCATGGTTTCCCACGGAGCCATGCTTGCGAGCGCGCTGGGAGTTCCGGTCGTGGTTGGGGTGCCTAACGCCCTCGGACGGCTGCGCAACGGCATGCGTGTGCGGGTCGATGCAGACCAATGCCGAGTCGACGTGCTTGGAGAGGCTCCTTGAGGCCGTCTTCCGCGTTGCACCCTGGCGACGTACCGGTGCTGTATCGTGATGAGCACCTGCTCGTGCTCAACAAGCCGGTGGGGATTGCGACCACGGCGCCTGATGGCGGCGAGAGCCTGTTTGCTCTTGCACACCTGATAGATCCCAGCGCACCGCAGCTACATCCCTTGTCTCGTCTCGATACCCAGGTCAGCGGCTTAGTCACGTTTGCGAGGACGGTGCGCTGCAACCACGTGGCGATGGAAGCCCGCAAGACAGGCGAGCTTCGCAGGCGCTATCTGGGCATCACCATGCTTGCTCCGAGCGAGGCGCAGGGCAGTTACCGCTTCAGCATCGGCATCGACCTACGCGATCCAAAGAAGCGGCGCGCGCTGGGCGAAAATGTCGAAGGCGAGGGCGTAAAGCTTGCGCACACGGAGTTCCGGGTTCGCGCTAAGGCGGGTGCGCTGACTGCGCTCGATCTTTTTCCGGTCACTGGCCGCACGCATCAACTTCGCGTGCACACCAGCGCCGCAGGTTGTCCGCTTGCAGGCGACGTGGCCTACGGCGGTGCGAAGCGCTTGGTGCTCCCAAACGGGCGCGTGCTCACGGCGGGGCGCGTGATGCTGCACTGCGCGTGGTTCCGCATGCCAAACCCCGACAAGCGCGGCGCATACATCGAGCTTGCCCAAGCGCCCGCTAGCGACATGCAGGCGTTCTGGAAGAGCGCCGGCGGCGAACCTACGGCGCTCGAAGATTCGTGAAGGTGAGGGCGAGCTCGTGCTCCAGGGCGCGCAAAATCTCGTCTTCTAAAAGCTCTGCGCTCTCGGTGGAACGCTCGATGTTGCGCTGGTAGACGAATACGCGGCCTGCGCGGTGCGCGTCCTCTTCGCTCGGGGCTGTTTTGTCTTCAGCGTCGAGCAAATCATCGAGCAGCACGCCGACGTGGGGGTCGACGCCCTCTGCCACGACTTCGGGGCCAGGTACGTCGCTTACAATGATCAACGCACCTTCGATGCGCGCCGCAAGCGGAGGGGGCAAACGTTTGACGGCTGCTTGAACGCGGCGCTCGAAGTGCGCTTGCGTGATGGCCCAAGCTGGTCGCGGTCCGCGCAAGTCGGCTTCGCGCGCTTGCAGGAAGAACAACGTCGCGCCCACATCGTCGCCGCGCGCTTCACGCACCAGCGCTTGATAGTAGAAGGCATCGCCCGGCTGGCCGTCTAGCTCGACTGCGCGTGCCAGGTGCTTCTCCGCACCGTCGAGGTCGCCCGTCTCGAACTTGGCCCGACCGATCATGAAGTCGAGATGCGTCCCTTCGAAAGGTCCTTCAGGCAGATTGAGAGCAAGCTTGGTGGCCGCGTCGCGGTCGCCCTGATGCATCAGCGCGTCGAACCGCAGCAGTTGGGCGTCAGCAATCTCGTCGTCGCCCTCGGCGTAATCGAGCGCCTCCTCCAGCATGCTGAGGCCGCTTTCAAAGTCTCGCATGCCGTGGATGAGCACTTCGGCCGCGTTGAGCATCGCTTCGACGTAGGTCTCGTCGTTCGCGATGGCTTGGCGGAAATGCTCGAGCGCGTCTTCCGACCGGCCTTCCGCTTGGTGAATGTACCCAATGAGGTTATGCGCCTCGGGACTCTCGGGGTCGAGCTCGAGGCCCTTCTGTGCGGACACCAAAGCGCCCGCAAGGTCACCTCGATTAACTAGGTCCCACCCTCGATCCAAATGCGCGGTAAACTGATCCATAGGTCCTCGGCTACCCATGATCATTGGCAGGGTACGTCCCAACGTGTACGGGTCAAGTCGTCTCCAGCGTGCGCGTGTGTGCGCGGAGCAGCGTTGGCTCTTGCATGGAATGGTTTGCTTGGCAATCGCCGTGGGCGCTTTGTCCGGCCTTTCCGCGTGCGGCCTCGCCCCCATTCCGCACGGCGCCGAGAGCTTAGGAACGGCGAATCGAGGCGGCCTTCTGCGCGCCATGGAGCTACCGCAGCGCGGCATGGGGTTCCAGCGCGCGCTAGTCGGCGACGGCACAGCGTTCGGAACGTCCAAGTTGGTCGGCTTACTCACACGTAGCGCGGCGGAAGTGGCGCGGAGCTACCCAGGCACGGCGCCGCTCTATATCGGGGACCTGTCCGATCGCTTTGGCGGTAAGCATTCGCGACATGGCAGTCACCGCAGCGGTCGCGACGTAGACGTATTGTTTTACCTGACGAATGCGCAGGGCCGTTCCGTGCGCGGCAGTGGTTTCTACGCGTTTGACGAGCGTGGCGTCGGCTATGTCCGCGAGCCTGGGGCACCCGTGCAAGGGCTCGCTTTTTTCGACGCCGCGCGGAACTGGGCCTTCGTGCGCAGTATGCTGCTCGACAGCGAAGCACCGGTGCAGTGGATTTTCTGCGCCAATGGAATCAAGGCGCGCCTCCTAGCCTACGCGCGCGCGCACGAGTCCAATCCGCGGCTCTTCTTTCAAGCCAGCCAAGTGCTCCACGAGCCATCCAAGGGTAACCCCCACCGCGATCACTTTCACATCCGGATAGCGTGTACAGGGGAGGAGCGTACGCGCGGCTGTGAGGATGCCGGACCCATTTGGCCTTGGCTCCGTAACTTCCACGAAAAAGCCGATATTTCGGGTCCTGGCACAGACGACGCCACGTTGGTTGCGGCTTTGCTGGGGGACGAAAATTCAGCGGGTGGGGTGCAGCTCGTCCAAGAGTGATGTGAGCTGTGCGTAGTCTGTGGATTGCTTTGCGAGCGCGACCAAGCTGTCTCGGACAAACGGGGCTTCGAGCGAGTCGGCGGAAAGCAAGAGGAGCGCGCGGGCCCAATCGATGGTTTCGGCAACGCTCGGAGACTGCTTGAGCTCGAGCGTCCGTGCGCGCTGAATAAACGCGACCACTTGTTGAGAAAGCGCAGCCGACGCCTCAGGTACGCGTGCCTGCAAGATGGCGAGCTCGCGCGATGGCTCCGGGTAGTCGAGGTGCAAGTAGAGGCAGCGCCGTCGTAAGGCGTCGGTCATTTCGCGTGTGCCGTTGCTGGTCAGAACGACGCGGGGTTTGTGCACAAAGCGCATGGGACCAAGTTCAGGAATCGAGATCTGAAAGTCGCTGAGCACTTCGAGGAGCAGCGCTTCAAACTCAGGATCGGCGCGGTCGACTTCATCGATCAGTAAAAGAGCCGGCGGATCTGCGCGCAGTGCAGCGAGCAGCGGGCGCTCGAGCAAGAAACGCGGGTCGAACAACGCGCTGTCCTGGGCGGAGAGTCGGTCGACCGCGGTATGGAGATCTGGAGCGCCCTCGAGCAGGCGTGACACCATGGGCTTGAGCAGGTCCGCGTACAGGAGCTGCTTTCCGTACTCCCATTCGTACAGCGCGCGGCTTTCGTCGAGGCCCTCGTAACACTGCAGACGAATCAGTGGCCGTTCCAGGGCCGCGCTGAGCGCCTTGGCTAGCTCGGTTTTTCCGACGCCCGATGGGCCCTCGACGAGCAGCGGCTTCTCTAGGGCGTCCATCAAGAAGCATGCGGCCGCTAGGTCGCGATGGGCGACGTAACCCGTGTGTTCGAGGGCTTCGAGCGCCCCGTCGACGTTCTCGAATTTGAGCGCCATGACCCAAGCTCCGTGCTTGTGGTTACCCTAACAGCATCGAGCACAAAGAGCCGACGTCGTCGGTCGTGGCTTCTTGTGAGCAACGCACCCAGCGATTTGTCTGGGAATTCTCCGGCGCAAGCGTGCGCCACGTGACTTCGTCCACACCCCAGACCAGCACGGTAGTGCCCACAGGCAGCTCATCGCGCATCGCTGCGACGCTTCCCACGTGGATGCTCGGATCCTTGCAATCCATGAGCAGAAGCTGAGGCCCCGCGCCGCTTTCATCCAGTGCATCGAGCAGGCTCACGAGATCGGTGACTTGCACCACTGTCGCAGTGCCAGCGAGATAGGTTTGAAGCGCACTGGGAAGTGAGTTGCTCTGGCTCGCTGCAAAGACGCGGGGCAGGGCTCGAAGCTGCTCCCGAAGGTTTTGCAAGTTTTGAGGGTGCGTGCCCTTTTGTGAGCCGTTCTTCTCCGCGCTTTTCGCCAAGGCCGCGCTGGGCTGCGGGGAGCTCGTGATCACAATGCGTGCGGTCTCCTCTTCTTCTTCCGCGCTACGACTCAGCAGACTTGCCATGGGAGGAGCTGGCAGTGTGTAGATTCGCTGCGTGATGTCGTCGCGCTTGGTTCCCTTTGAGCGAGCAGGCTCACGTGCGCGCGTCGTATCGTGGCTCTGCGTGTCAAGCGGGCTTGCGGTTGCGCCGAGTGGCATAGCGGGAGGCATCGTCAGAACGGGCTTTACAGGCTGAGACGCCACGTACGCTGCCATGGGAGCGAGCTCTCGCAGCAGGAGATCGGCTGCATCAGGGCCGACGGTCGCTAATATCAAGGGCCTGAGAGACTGCTCGATCCAGCGGCCGACAGTCTCGCCCGTTTCGGGGATCTGCTCTAGGCCGTGGTCGGCCAAGGAGCGCGAAAGAATCTGCTCGCAGACTGACTGTACCATCAGCGTCCCGAGCGTTTCTCGCACGGTCCTGGATATCAGCTCGCTCCCGTTTTGCTTCGCGGACAACCGGTAAAACCTCGGCCCAAGTTCCTAACTAAAGATCGTATCCCGACTCGGGCATTCGGCCAATCTTCCTCGCAAAATTGAACAGAACGTCACATCGAGGCAAAAGAGCTTGGTCCGTTGTGATACGAAGCGGTCGGTTTGCGACGGAGGTTTTGCTGTGTACTTGGTGGGCGTGGATGAAAACGGGCTAGGACCGCTGCTGGGTCCGCTCGTGACGACTGCCACCACGTGGCAAGTTGCTCGCTATCAAGCTGAACGGCTGGCTGAAATCGGCCGAGACTTGGGCGTCGACGACAGCAAATCCACCGCAGGTTTCGGCCAGATGAAGCTCTCGGAAGGCCTGGCGCTCGCCGTGTTCGAGCAGTTGTTTGGTGAGCTGCCGCGCGATGTAGATGGATTGTTTGAGGGGCTGTTGCTCGACGGTCCCGCACGCCTGAAGACGCACTGTCCCGACACTACGCGCGCGCAGTGCTGGTCGGCTCCGCCCACGCTGCCGTGCTTAGGTGGTGATGTCGCGCAAGGGCGCGACATCCTGCGAGGCCTTGCAGCGCGCGGCATCAAGCTTGTGCGTGCACGGAGTGCAGTTTCCTGCGCCGGCTCACTAAATCGACTCCTGCGCCTCGGACAGAGCCGTGTGGAAGTCGACCTCGAGTTGATGGAGCGCTTGGTGCTCGATGCGCGCGCCGCGGTTGACGCGGAGGTGCGCGCTATTTGCGGGATGGTGGGCGGGATTCGTAATTATCCAGCCAAAATGCGGCACATTTCGCAGGACCGCATGGTGTCGCGTGCTGCGCCACACAAAGATCTCGCTTTCGATGTGGAGGGGGTAGGGCAGCTTCGCTTCGAGATCGATGCAGACACCAGGCACATGCCAGTCGGGTTCGCGTCGATGCTTGGAAAGTATGTACGCGAGCTCTGGATGGAGCGGCAAAACCGTTTCTATCGCAGTCACGATCCAAGTCTCACCGATGTGAGCGGCTATCATGACCCAGTGACGCAACGCTTCGTGGCTCAGAGCGCTCTGTTGCGAAAGCGGCTGAGAATCGAAGAAGAGTGTTTCGTCCGCAAGAACGTGAAGCAGCTGGCCCATGAGCCGGCGTGAGCTGTGTGCTCGTCGTCAATCGCCTCGAAACAGCGCTGGATCGAGATGGATGCGCGCCTTGACCAGCATTTCCTTGAAGCCCGCCTTATCGGTCGCTTTGACGTAGGCGTCTTTGACGTCGACCGTGTTCGACTTCACAAGTTCGAGCAAGTGGTCGTTCATCGTCTGCATGCCCTGGGCGCGTGCCGTCTGCATCAAGCTCTTGAGCTGGAAGGTTTTGCCCTCGCGGATCACGTTCTGCGCTGCGTTGTTCACGAGCAAGACCTCATAAGCCCCGGCCCGGCCTCCATTCGGTTTTTTGCACAAAACCTGAGAGATCACACCGCGCAGCGACTCGGCTAGCATGGCGCGAATCTGCGTCTGCTCTCCGCTAGGAAACTGATCGATGATGCGGTCCACCGTGGAAGGCGCGGTGGTGGTGTGGAGCGTGCCGAAGACCAAGTGGCCAGTCTCCGCCGTTTCGATGGCGATGGAGATGGTTTCGAGGTCGCGCATTTCGCCGACGACGATGACATCTGGATCTTCGCGTAGCGCCGCGCGCAGTGCGTGTGCGAATGAGTTCGTGTGCAGCCCGACCTGGCGCTGATTCACGAGACAGCGCTTGTTTGGATGCACGAACTCGATCGGGTCCTCGATGGTGATGATGTGCTCTGCCCGATTGCGATTGATGAAGTCGACGAGTGCCGCGAGCGTGGTGGATTTGCCGGAGCCCGTGGGACCCGTGACCAGCACGAGTCCCTTCGACAGCCAGCACAGATCGATAACCGATGGGGGCAGTCCGAGTTGTTCGGGCGTGAGAATCTCAAAAGGGATCTGGCGCGCAACGAGCCCCGGGCCGCGCCGATCTAAGAAATAGTTGAAACGAAAGCGACCTGCGCCTTCGAGTTCGTAAGCGAAGTCTGCATCGTGCGTTTCTTCGTACGTGCGCCGAATTTCTGGCGGCACGATCGAGAGCATCATGTCGAGCAGGTCGTCCGCCTGCAGAGGGCCGCGTGAACCCTCGAAAATGCGCATCTCGCCATCGACGCGCATCATCGGCTCGCTGCCCGTGCTGAGATGAAGGTCGCTGCCCTTGGCTGCGAGGATGCTGCGCAGATAGCGCTGTAGCTTGGCTTCCCCCTGCGGTGATCCACTTCTGAGCGTCCGCGCTCCCGGAGCTGCCGGCTGGCTTGGAAATGCGGCGGCGGCCGTAGCCGCGGGGGCAGGAGGCGGCACGAAAGCCGGGGGCATCTGGGGACGCAAAGACACAGGAGCGGGCGGCTTTCGTTCTTTGCTCGGCGCTGCCCCCAATGGGGTACGCGGGGGATCTTTCAGTTCGTTGGCCTGCGCGCGAGCGAACCCATCCCACTCTTCTCCGGCAGGGGGGGCATCTTCGGGGAGGGGCGGTTCATCGTAGGAGGCGTCGATCTCTTGACCACTGATAACGACCCGAAACACCTCCGGTGCCTGGGCCAATACCGAGATGTAAATCGTGTCTGCCCCCGCTTGGCCCTTCACGTGGAATCGCGCCGACCCGGTGGCCCGCAGCTGCTCTGCCAGCTCGTGCGGTGCGACTTCGCGCAACAACTGGAGGATCTGCTTGTGCGTGATGGCCTGGTTGCTGCGCCGGACTTTGCCGGGACCAAAGCGGAATTCCACCGGATCGCCCGAGCGCATCACGATGCCCTGCGCGCTCTGCTTGATCATGTGCTGAACGTAGAAATCCAAGCGTCGCATCGGACCCCGCGTAGTCGTCGAATCGCCGTAAGTATCGCCTCTCCCTTGTAACTTGGGGCACCGGAAATGCGCGGCTGGACGCAAAGCGCTGTTCTTTCGTCAAGAGCACGGCCGCATCGTTCCGGGCGTGTCGGCGCATGTGATAGGCTTTCCGCCCATGTCGTCTATGAGCCTGCCCGCAATCGAGGTTCAGGAAAAATTGATCGGCGAAGTGCGAGACCATCCGAACGGGTCGCGCATCGGGGCGTATTGCTTCGACGTGTTGTCCGGTCAGGCTGAGGGGCGCGCTTTGTACGCAGGGCGGCGCATGATGCGCGCGCGCGCGAGCAACCACCGCCTGACACGAGAAGACACCGAGTCCTCGTATGGGAATGTGCTCGATATCCTCGAGCGGGGTCCCGAGCGCAGCGCGGAGTGGGCGCTCGTGTCCGCATTTGCGGTGCGTGGCCTTGAGGAAAGATTGGTCGAAAGCAGTGCGGGTGAGCGCCGCGAAGTCGTCGAACGCTTCGCGCGCCATGCCGATTGGCTTGAGCTTTCCACCTCCTATGCGCCGTATCGGTTCGTCCCCGATCTCTTGTCCGAGGCGAGTCGCGATACGCTGCTCGAAGCGCTCGAAACCTTCGTCCAATCACCCGCCGATGGTCCTTCAGTGGCCGCCCATCGCGCTCGAGCGGTGTTGCGTCTGCACGTCCTGTCGATTCTCGATAGGCCTTCCGCCCAGGATGCCTTCGCGCGGGTCGTCGAGACCCACCCAGATCCTTGGCTGAAGACGCTCGCTGAGCACGCGTTCGGCAACCGTCCTCTGCCTTCAAATGACGCGCACGAAGTGCGAGGCGCCTGGGGCAAGTTGCCACGGCTCTCGGTGTGGCGTGTGCTGCAGTATGTGTCGGGTCTTACGCTGCTGACGGGGCTCGGCCGCTTCCTCGCTTTTGGTCTGGGCCTCGAGCGCATGGCGCGCGTGCGGCTCGAGACCAATGCCGTGCACGTGCACCGCGAGACCAAGCTCTTCGGCCGCACGGTGCGTGTGAGCGACGCGTCCTACGCCCTGAAAGACGTCGAGTGTGCTACCCGCGAGGTGAGTATGCCGACCTTCCAGGTGCTGTTTGGGGCGGTCGCCTTGGTGCTAGGCGTAGTGTGCGGCAGCATCTGGATGAGCGACGGCTTGGTGCGCGGCGACCACGAACTATTCATCACAGGTGTTATCGCGCTGACGGCGGGGGCGGGCCTCGACCTGGTTTTCGCCGGTTGGGGCAGCCTACGCCGCAGTCGCGCGGGCTTTGAGATGTTCGTCGACAACGAATGCGTCGCGGCGTTGCGCCGAGTCGACCCGGAGCGCGCGCAACGCATGGTCCGGCAAATCGCCGCGCGCCGTCCGGTCGTCTAGCGCTTTTTGGCGGGCGCTGCGGGCGAAAGGGGCTCCACGATGGGAGCGCGTGCGTCCGGTATGCTGCCAGTCGAGCTGGCTTCGGGTTGCGCGCCAGGGGCAGCTTCGTCGCCACCGCCGAGAACACTGCGCAGGTCTTGCAGGGCGGGCAACAGCTCAAGCAGAGCCTGCGCTGTGCTGACTTTGATCTGGCCACTCACGGTGGCTCTATCTTCTTCGACATCGGTTTGGATGCCGCGCAGCACGCTGGCCGCGGGCGTGAATCCCACGCCGGGGATGTCGAGGATGCGGTCGATGTAGGAGCGCACGAGCATGACGGTCGCCACCGCGTGCTCGGGACTTGCTGCCACGATGAGGCCACCTCCCAAAATCTTTCCGTCGTTGAAGCTAACGCTGCCCGCGAGGGCCTTGGCGTCGGTGAGGATGCCGAGCTGCGAGCCCAAAACGCTCTGTGCGAGCACCCCGAGCAAGGCGCGGGCTTCGTCGGGCATCCGCGCCACGCCCGCGATGTCGGTGGCTTGCGCGAACTTGCTGTAGAGCCCGCTCAGCACGCTGTCGGCCGCGAGGCTTGGGGCTTTACCGAGCACGGTGTTGACCGTGGCGATGACGCTTTCGGCATCGCCTCCGACGATACCGTCGCGCCCGAGGAAGGCCGCGCGTGAGGTCCCGCGGCTGCTCGAAACCGCAGGGATGCCCGCGATGTCATCGCGCTTGAGGCCTTCGGTGTTGCCGTTGCCGCTGGCGGCGCTGAATTTCTTGACGCAATCGACGAGTGCGTCGTGGTCCAGGTCGCCCCGCGCCGTGAAGGCAAAGCGAGGCATGCCACCGCCAGGGGTGGGTCGTGCAAAGACGACGAGTTCTTGAATGCCTTCGAGCGGGTTGAAGCCGCAGAGCTGGGTGATGCGTTCGATCCCCTTGGCTTCGCCGCGCTCCACGACCAGACGCTTGTAGGCGTCGGAGGCGAGCACGCGATCCACCCTCACACGCAGTACGCCGTAGGCGTCGGCGGGAACGGCGGCCAGGGGATCCACAGGCAGGCTGTGTTGGGTTCGGAAGAAAAAGAACGCGCAGGCGCCCAGTGCGCACAGAGCGAGAGCGACCACGACCAAAGACGAGCGTTTCACGCGTCCCAGCGTAGCAGTGTAAGCGCCGCCTTCCCATGCCGAGCACGCTGGATGCTAGCGTTTCCTGGTCCGCCACAATATTTCGGGCTAGGAGCGACCCCTATGCCGTGGCGCGCAGCACTACTTAGAGGAAATCGGGTCCTGGCTCGCTGTGATGAGGCAGGTGCATTCCTGGACGAGGGAGGGCGCGTGGAGGTCCGCTACCGTCCCACAGACCCCCGAGCGTACCGAGCGGGGGTGCGTAACCTGGGCACGCTGCCGGGCGAAATCTTCCCGGACGAGCACTGCGTACCTGCGGTCCCTGAGGGGGAAGCCGCTGCTGGCCCCGAGAAGCGCACCCGCACCACGGAAACGAAAAAAGCGGCCATCGCCAAGGCCACAGACCCCGTGGAAGCGCAGAAACTGCTTACCGCCGCGCGCTTTGTGGCGTTTACGGATGGCGCGTGCAGCGGAAACCCTGGTCCCTGTGGGCTCGGAGTCGTGCTGCTTTCGGGCGATTCGCAGCGCGAGCTCAGCGAATACCTGGGCACTGGCACCAACAATGTGGCGGAGTTAACGGCCATATTGCGCGCCCTGGAAGCGGTGGATCAGCACGGCGAGAGCGTGCACGTCCATACCGACAGCCAGTACGCCATCGGTGTTTTACAGAAAGGTTGGAAAGCCAAGGCGAACCAGGAGCTTATCGCCGCGATCAAGGAGCGCATGAGGCATTTCACGGCGTTGCGGCTCGTCTACGTGCCGGGGCATGCGGGCGTGCCGCTCAACGAGCGCGCCGACGAGCTTGCGCGCATGGCAGTGAGCTCCCGGTCGACTTCCATTTGGCGCGAAGTGAAGGTGCACCGTGAACACGTCGAACCCTGATTCGGTTGTCGCGCGCGATCAGAGCCACGTTTGGCATCCCTATTCGCGTCCTGCTGCGCATCCAGCGCCCTTTGCCGTCGAGCGCGCCCAGGGTTGTCGGCTCTATCTCCGGGACGGGCGTGCGCTGGTCGACGGCATGTCGTCGTGGTGGACCGCCATCCACGGCTACGGCCATCCCGTGTTGGTCGAGGCTGCGCGCGCGCAACTCGAGCGCATGAGCCACGTGATGTTTGGGGGCCTGACGCATGAGCCGGCGGTGCGGCTGTGCGAACGCTTGGTGGAGCTTACGCCAACGCCGCTGCAGCGCGTGTTCTTGGCGGATTCGGGCTCGGTCTCTGTCGAAGTCGCGTTGAAGCTCGCGCTCCAATATTGGCAGGCGCGTGGCGAAAAAAAGCGCGTCCGCATCCTCACGGTGCGTGGCGGCTACCACGGTGACACCTTCGGCGCGATGTCGGTCACGGATCCCGAAAACGGCATGCATCAGCTGTTTCGCGGCATGTTGCCCACGCACCTTTTCGCAGAGGTGCCCGGGCCCAGGTTTCACGAAACCTACGAGGGCAGTGCGTTTGCGTCGCTCGAGGCGCAGCTGCTCGCTCACGCAAATTCGATAGCCGCAGTTATCCTGGAGCCCATCGTTCAAGCCACAGGCGGGATGCGCTTCTATCATCCCGAATATCTGCGTCAGCTGCGCACGCTGTGTGATGCGCATGGAGTCTTGCTGATTTTCGATGAGATTGCGACTGGGTTCGGGCGGACCGGCGAGCTGTTTGCTTGCGAGCACGCGGGGATTGCGCCCGACATCATGTGCGTGGGGAAGGCGCTCACCGGCGGCATGCTCACCTTGGCAGCGACGCTGTGCACAGAGCAGGTGGCGAGCGTGATAGCGAGCGGCCATCCGGGCGTTTTCATGCATGGTCCGACTTTCATGGGCAATCCCCTGGCGTGCGCCATCGCCCTTTCGAGCGTGGACCTTTTGCTCAGCGGGCCCTGGCGTGAGCGCGTGAAGAGCATCGAAGCGCAGCTTGCGCAGCAGCTTGCGCCGTGTCGGGAGCTGCCGCAGGTGGCCGATGTACGCGTGCTCGGCGCTATTGGGGTCGTCGAGCTCAAGCAGCCTGTCGACATGGCGATTGTGCAGCCCGCATTCGTAGAGGCGGGCGTGTGGTTGAGGCCGTTCGGCAAGCTCGTCTACACGATGCCGCCCTTTATCTCAGAGCCTGAGGACATCGCAGCGATTACCTCAGCCGTGTTCCGTGTCGTCTCCGAGCACACGAGCTAGGCGTGAGGCTACTCCAGTAGGGTTGCAGCTTCGCGCAGGGTCACAAAGCGAAAGCCCTCGGCTTTGAGCGTCGTGATGGCGCTCGTGAGCGCGCGGTGCTTGTCGCGGTATCCGATGCGCAGATCAGGCTGGTACGAACGCAAGCCTTCGAGGCCGTCGGCTGCCGCATCAGCGAGATCGATGCCGTGCAGCTCCAGGTTCACGAACCGGCGGCCGGCCACGAGCTTGGCGAGCGCACGTGCGCCCACGACGCCGGCGCTGATCACGCTGGTTCCGATGAACGGCAGACGGCCTGTGTAGGCTTTGGTCAGGCCGATGGGCAGCTCCAGCAGGCCCTCTCCGCGGCGATAGTAGGGCGTACCGATGCGATAGGGATCGGCGGGCGCTTGCAGCACACGGGGATGGTCGAGGACGCTGCGGCTCACGCGCCCTCGAAGGCGCATCAGGCCCATGACGCTCGCCTTGGCGGCGTAGTAGCTCGGGCAGGG
Organism: uncultured Polyangiales bacterium; assembly: GCA_964515685.1. Taxonomy (GTDB): domain Bacteria; phylum Myxococcota_A; class Polyangia; order Polyangiales; family DASUME01; genus DASUME01. The sequence goes on from CAZEWA010000032.1 coordinate 26,730, forward strand.
AAAGACGCTCGAGTCGTAGAGGGCACCCGTGCTCTCGAGCACGCGCAGCAGCGTATCCGTGACGGTGTAGCCAGGGGCCCGAAACCCCACAGGCCGCGTGCCCGTTGCCGCTTCGATCAGGTCCGCGCAACCTACGATTTCCGCACGCTGCTCGGCTTCGGAGCGACGTGTAAGGTCGTAGTGGTGCGACAGCGAGTGATTTGCGATTTCGTGGCCTTCGAGATGCAAGTCGCGCAGCTGTTTTTTGTTTGCGTCGCGCGTCACGTCGCGACCGATGGCGAAGAACGTGGCCTTCAGCTCGAGTGCGTCGAATAGCTCAGAAAAGCGCAAAAGCGCCCGCTCATACACGGCATTCATGGCGATGTCTCCCTTGAGGGAGAGGCCATGGATGGCCGTGTAGCAGTCGATTTCGTCTAGATCGACCGAGACCGCCGCGAGCTTTTGCATGCCTCAGCCCTTGATGCGAATCGCGACGACCAGGCGTGCGATACCCTTTAAGACGTTGGGCACGCGCCGGAAGAGGTGGATGGACGGGGGCCTTTTTTCGAGTACACGGACCGGGATTTCGGTGACTCGCACCGTGTTCGTGCGCTCGGCGCGAATGACGAGCTCACTTGCAAACAGGTCCTTGTCGATGATGCAGCGCTCGACCACAGGCACGACAGCTTCACGCCGGAATGCTTTGAGGCCGTGGGTGTCTGTACCCTTGAAGCCCAAGCTCACGCGCAGCATGCCGTTGATCACGAGCGTCGCGACGTGGCGCAAAAGAGGGCGCTCGTCGCTCGAGGTGTCGAGGACCTTGGAGCCCACCACGAAGTCAGCTTCACGCTTCTCCAGCAGCGCCAGTGCGCGTGCGTAGAACTCGGTGTCGCACAAATCGATCTCGTCGCAGATGACGATCTCACCGCGTGCATCGAGGATGCCGCGCTTGAGCGCCTTGCCGTAGTTGGGCTCGCCGAGGCTCATCAGGCGTACTTGAGGGAACCTGTGCGCGAGCTCGTTGCCGAGCTTCACGGTGGCGTCGCGCGAGCCATTTTCTGCAAGGATCAGCTCGTAGTCGAAATCGAAGGCCTGAAGCTTGTCGATGAGATCTTTGACCGCAGCCTCGAGAATGGCCTCTTCGTTGTAGACCGGGATTACGATAGAGACCTTTGGCGAAGTCGAAGTCGTCTGCGTCGTGAGGGTCATGCGAGGAGCTCCAGTGCCTTTCGTGCGGCATCACGGCCAAAAATCAAAGCGTCTTCCATGGAAGAGTAGTTCCAGCCCCCGTAGCGGCCGACGCTCAGAATGCGGTTCTTTTCGAGGTACGGACGAATGATGTCCATCGCCGCATAGTAGTTGTGGTCGTACACGACGTAGGCATGCTCGATGTGCCGCGCCTTTACGAAGCGGATGTCGCTCGCTTGCCGAATGATGCCCATGTCCGTGAGACCTCGCGCAACCTCGGGAACGAGGGCTGTGAGGTCGGGCTCGTCGCGAGAGCTGAGCTCCACATAGAGGCAAGACTTGCCTTGTGGCGCCATGGCATCGGAGAAGTTGGAGTAGCAGCCGACGCGGTAAAATGGGTATTTCTCTTCAGGCACATAGGCCCAGTGGAGCCCCCGCACGCCGCAAGGAACGTCGAGCGCCACGTCGAGATACCAAAGCGGATTGCAGCGCAGCTGGCTTGCCGCTTCACGTACTTCGGCCGGACAATCCACCAGCAGACTCAGCAGCACGTCCATGGGCAAAGTCGAAATCAGTACTTCGTACGGGACTTCTCCGTCGGAGAAGCGGAGGCGCTTGCGCGCAGAGTCGATGACCTGCGGAGCGTGCTCGAAGCGGACCTCGCTCGAAAGTTCGGAGAGCATGGCCTTAGGGAGCTCGCCTATGCCCAAGCGTGGGTAGGAGAAATGCGCGTTGTACCCAAGCTCGCGGTCGTTCATGCCGACGGCGCCCGCGATGACATCGGCAATCTTCGGCATCGGGACAAAGCGCGAGCACCACGCGGCCGTGATTTCCCTGGGATGAATCCCCCATAGCTTTTGGTTGTAGGGAATCATGAAGTGCTTACTGAAGCCGTGACCGAAGTGCTTGTGGCAGAACTCTTCGAAATTCGTGGGTTCCGGAATGCTGTCCTTTATGCGGTCGGCTTCGAGTAAACCCATCAAGCATTCGTAGGCGACCTCAGCAGGCAGTCCGTACGTGTTGGCCTGGTAGGGATACCGCGTGTAGACGCCGTGGCTGAACACACGGCTCATACGCGGCACTTCGAGTAGCTGGCCGTCTAGAAGCTTGTGCATCCAGGCTTTGATTTCGGGGTCGCGCAGATGCAGAAGATGCCCGGTTTTGTCGAAGCGAAAGCCGTCGTCCTCGTACGTGATGACGTGCCCACCCGCGATATTCAGGCGCTCATGCACCACCGCGCGAGTCCCTAAAACGCGCGCTGCGCTGAGACCCGATAGGCCTGCTCCCAGGATCTGCACGGGGGCTGCGGTGTCGACTTTCGCGGGGGCTGCCATGGTGGTGTCTATCATGTAGGGGAGGCCTTAGGCGTCAAGGCATCGACTCCGCGTTCAGGCGACGGAGCTCAGGAGGGCGTGCGCGTGAGAAAGGACGAGGTCGCCTGTGTAGTTTGCCGGGATAACCAGGGACCTCCCACGGTGCGCGGTGGCGTTGCCTGCGCTCACCGAGCCATCGAGCACGGTCACCCCGAGGAGCGTGCCGGTTTGCGGGCAAGGCAGCCTGCCCGTACCGCTGAGACGTGACACGCGCAGCCACTCGCTCGCGACGCCTTCGGGACCAGCGAGGGGTCGCACGCTCGGCGCATCGGTCAGCGAAGGAGCGCCTGCGCGCGTTGCGATAGAGCTGACAAAGTCAGGGTCTCGCATGCGATCCCACGCCGTCACATTGAGCGCGTGTTCGATGTGCAGCGGACGCAGTGCACCCTCAGACGAAGGTTGGCCATTTGCGTCATACCTGCGCCCCCAATCCCAGTAGCGGTAGGTGATGCCTCGCTGTCCGGGCAGCACATGTTGCGGCTCCACCAGCGTAAGCCCGCGGCCAATCGCATGCGGAGTGCCCGCGTCGATCACGAAGAAATCACCTGGTTCAACCGGAACGAAGCGCAGCAAGGGCTCGAGCGAGATCCCCTCGCGTAGGGCTTGGCGCACGTCTTCTTCGCGCGTTTCGGGGCGGAAGCCTAGGTACAGTCCTGCGCCCGGTTCGCGGTCGACCACGTACCAACTCTCGGGTTTGCCGCATTCGCCGGGGCTCAAGCCCACGTAGTCGTCCGAGGGATGGATCTGAACGCTCAGGGGTTCTGCAGTATCGATGAGCTTGACGAGTAGCGCCGTGGCCGCACGCCCTCGCGCGTGTTCGCGCCCCAGTACAAGCTCAGGCGCCTGCGCAATGAAATGCGAGAGAAGGGGACCGCCTTCGATCTGTGCAGGAAAATCGGGCTCGACTGAGATTTCCCATGACTCGCCGACCACCCGATCTCGGGAGCCGTCTAAAAGCCAAGCCTGCTTATAATTGCCCGCAATTTTGCGGCCGCCCCACGGCGTACGTGCTGCCGGCGCAAAGTTATCCGCACGCAAAAGAACGGGTTCGCACACGAACTTGGGGCCCATGGTCCTTATCTCGCGCTGCTACTCGGGGAGTTTGAATAGGCCCGAGGGAAAAAGCTCAGCAATCTGTAGCCCAGACAAGAGGGTGCTGTCAGGTCGACGCACGCGAGTAAGAACGAGTCCGCCATCTTTCACGCATATGACCACGCCTCGTGTCGTCAGCACGGCATCGCCGGGCGTGAGGGCCTTGGGGAGCTTGCGGTCGTAAGCCGCGGCGCCGAGCACTTCAACGGCTTCATTGCCCAGCGTGGCGCCTGCACCAGGATGCGGCGCGAGGGCGCGTATCTGCCGTAACAGGGTGGCCACCGGACGGCGCCAGCGCAGCTCAAGCATGTCTTCTGAGGGCTGCGGGGCCTCGCTGCTATCGGTCTCGTCTTGGGGGAGCCCCGGAAGCGACTCCCCATCGCGGAGCGCGAGCGCTGCGCTGACCAGCAGTTGAAGGCTCGGCTTGTCGAGTGCCTTCGCCAAAGTCCAAGCGTTGTAATGGGGCAGCACTGGCACGCGATGTTGAGCCACGATATGGCCTGTATCGTACTCGGCGGCGAGCCGATGAAGCGTGACGCCTGTGTGAGAATCCCCACAAGACAGGGCCCAAAAATAGGGGTCCGGGCCGCGCCATCGAGGCAGGAGCGAAGGGTGAACCCCGAACGCGCCTTGAGGAGCCAGATCGAGGACGGCTTCGGGGATGAGGCGCGGCCAGAACCAGCTCAGGATCACATCCGGCTTCAGCGCTTCGAGGGTGCGTAGGACCGCAGGTGCCTGTAGATCGGGTTTAGCCAGAACTAGGGACCGAGCCGACAGCCTACGGCGCACGCGGAGTGCACCAGGCGCGTCCGGATGGCCTAGTGCGATGGCGCACAAAGAGATGCCCGCTCGGTGCAGAGCGAGCGCCCCTAGGGGCAAACCGAAGTATGCGATGCGTAATGCATTACTCGACATAGCGGAGCGACTGCGTTATGCCGCTTGGGCGGTGCGTTTACAATCGCCGACGATTCGAGTCGTTGCTGCCATGGTGGAACACGCCGGCCGCTACCTCATTACTCAACGACGTCCTACGGCGGTTTTGCCACTGTTGTGGGAATTCCCAGGGGGCCGGGTAGAGCAGGGTGAGAGCGACCAGGAGGCCCTGCGCCGCGAGCTTAAGGAGCGACTCGATACGGAGGTGTCGGTCGGGCAGCTGATCTCCTTCGTCAATCACCCGTACGAGCACTACACCGTCGAACTCTACCTCTACGAGTGTCGCCTGGCCGGCACGTCGCTGAGTGCGCGCGGTGTGAACGATCTGCGCTGGGTGACCTCGGAAGAGTTTGACCACTACGAGTTCACGCCGGCTGACGAGGCGTCGATGGCCAAGCTTCTGGGAGTCTTCACGTGATGCGGGGCAGTGCGTTGGGTTCGGCGCTCGTCTGTGTTTGGGGGCTGATGGCCTGTGAGGCAGAACCTGTGAGCCCCGGTTCGAACAGCCAGGCGCTAGGGGAAGCCCCCAAGGCTGCTTGCTGCAGCAAGGCCGGCGAAGCTGCCAAACACGCAGCCCCGGATGTAGAGGTGGATGAGGCGAACTCGCCCGCTGCTACCCGCGCGTTTGGGGCAAAGCTCGAGCAGACCGAGTCGGTGTCGGTGTCCGAGGTGTTGTCCGATCCGAGTAAGTATCTCGGGTCGGCGATCCAGTGCACGGGCGTCGTCGCTCGGGTGTGTGAGCGCGCTGGCTGTTGGCTTGAGTTGCGCGGTGAATCCGATCCCCAACAGATAGGCCTGCGCGTGCCCATGGCCGGTCACGCTTTCTTCATTCCTCAAGATGTGGTGGGGCGTCCTGCTCGCGTAGAAGGCACGCTGACGGCCCGCGAGCTGGGTGCAGGCGAGCGAGCGCACCTCGAGGGCGAAGGCCTCAAGGCCATCGGCCCTCTTGCGCTGACGGCAACAGGCGTCGTCATCTACTGAGCGCAGCGCGCTAGGCCCACGCCGCGGGCACCAGGATTGCCACCCGAAAATCGTTGAGCCGCGCGAGGCACATGGCGTGGAGGCGGAGACGCTCAGTCGTCGTAGAACATCGGAGCGCGCTTGCGAATAAAGCGCAGGATGAGCTCACGATTGTCTGCTGGCAGAGCCTCGAACTTCACGCCCATGCCGGGCTCAGCTTCCGCGCTGAGATCCATGGGGTCGCGCACGAAGTGCACGCGTCCCGGCAGCTTGAACTCGTAGCCGCCAGGCAGACTCACCAGCACGTGGACGAGCGTGCCTACGTCGAGCGTGTTGTAGGTGGCAACGAACACGCCGCCTTCGGCGATCTCACCGGAGAAGCCGACATAGAAATTCGTCTCTGAGCTCGCGCCAAGGTTCGCTTCCAGGTCCTGCCGAGGTCCGGGCGCAATGACAGGCGGCACGGAAACGGGCTTCGGAGCCACGGACTGGGCGCGCGGCGCGACGGATGGGCGCGCACCGGGATACATGCTCGGGACCACGGTAAGCGGATGCAGCCGACCCATGGCGCCAGCGATCTTCTCTGTGGCCAGCGCGACGCCGCTGTGATCCGTTTTCACGTCTTGCAGCAGGGCCATGGTTTGGCTCAGCGAGCCCAACGCGTTGCGGACGGAAAGCTTGCCCGCGCGCTCGTCGCTCGCTTTTTCAGCGTCGAATAGGGCCCCCACCGCTTGCGCAATATTCTGCGCGACGCTCATCACGTCCGAGGGGGTGTTGGGATCTTCTTGCAGACCAGCCAGTGCTTTGCCCAGCTCTTCGCGCGCACCGCGCGCCACGTCCGCTCCAGAATAACTCATCGATCTTCCTCATCCCTCAAGCTGCACTAGTGCCCCAACTTCGAGCTTGCTAAGGACGGCCCAGCATAACGTCCCGACGGGCAGCATTCCAGTGTCTCTCGCCCAGGCTTGGGGTGCTTACGCGCGAAGCTGGCCATCCGTTCCCCAGGAAGCGGTTCAGAGTGCCTTCGTGAAGACCATGCGGGCGCGACCTGGGCCTGCGTAGTCGGTCACTTCGCTTGCTTCGAAGCCAAGGGCTGTGTGGAACTTCCACGATGCCTCGTGGCCCACCATTCCGATGGCCTTCACTTGCTTGAAGCCGGTTCGGCGGCACGCTTGCTCGAAGTGTTGGTACAGTCGTTTTCCCACTCCGTGCCTGCGTGCGCTCGGATCGATGCCGACCAGGTGGATGTAGCCGACACCTCGGCTTGGGACCGCGAGCCCCAGCAGAAACCCCACCACGCGGTCGTCTTGCTCGGCGATCAAGGCGTGCTCGCCCAGCTCGTGGAAAAAGAAGGGACTCGCGCGTTCGGTAGTGGGTCCTCCCCACCAAGCGTCGAACACAGACACGATATAATCGAAGTCTTGCTTCGTGATGTTTCGGACGATCATGTCCCCACCCTGGCTCACGTGTGCACCCACATCCAACTACCCTCCCGCGCCCCAGTCGGACGGCGCGCACGATAGCAGCGATCGATGACTGAACACCAGGTACTCTTCTGTCCGTTCTGCCGAGAAAGTTTCGAAGGGAAACTTGCCTGTCCAGAACATGAACTCGCGCTCGTCGGCTTCGAAAAGCTCGGACCTGACCCGCTCGACCCTGAAAACTTGCCGGAGGTCATCGACGAGACGCCGCTTGGGCTCGTGGAGCCTGCCTTCGGGAGGGGATACGTCGCCGCCGGAGCCATGCTCAACGCGGCGGCATTCCTGTGCGATTTTCTGCGATCACCGAACGAGAGCGTGGGCATCGCGACTCGCTCGCTCGTGGCCTACGCGCCGAGTCTGTGGACGCCGGGACTTGTGAGTTTCACGCTGTTGTTCACGCTGTACAGGCGTCGCACGCCCCGCGCTTTGCGCAGCGTGAGGTTGCTGGTGCCGATCCTCGCGTTCGTCTCGCCCATCGCGTGTTTCTGGGCTTTTCAGCGGATTGAGCAGGGCGTTCTGATGTGGCCCTCCGGGCGTCAAGTCATCGACACCGTGCCGGGTACCGCGGTGTATCTGATAGCGCTCGCCTCCGCGCTCATCTTTTTCGGAGGCCTGCGCTTCGGAGTGCTGCCGCGAAACCTCAGAAAGCGGCGTTCAATAGGCGCGTTTGAATGAGTACGCCGCGAGGCCTACCGTGAAAACGGCGAAGCCCGTGACCACGCACAGGTCGAGCCCGAGCGAATTCGCGCCAACGCCAACGAGGACCTGGCGCAGAGCGTCTACCGCGTAGGTGATGGGGTTTAGGCGAATGAGCGCGGCAAGCCACGGCGGCGCATCGTCTACAGGATACATGGATCCAGAAAGGAAGAAGAGGGGCAGGGCGACCAGGTTTGCGAAGTTCGAGAACCCCTCGAATGTGCGCATGTGTGCCGCTATGGCGAGAGCCAATCCCACCACGGCGGCGCTCGTCAAGAGCACGATACCCAATGCGGCCAGCACTGCGCTGAATTCCAAGCTCACGCCGACCAGTGGGGCAAACAGCAACGTGAGCAATGCTTGAAGCGCAGTCGTGAGGGTGCCCGCCGTCACCTTGCCCATCACAATCGCAAAGCGCGACACAGGCGCGATAAGCACTTCTTTCAGGAAGCCAAACTCGCGGTCCCACACGGTGGAGACCCCTGCGAATAGGCCGCTAAAGAGCACCGTCATCGTGATGATGCCAGGCAACAGATAGGCGGCATAGGGGACGCCAGTCTGTGTTTGAAACGCGTTGTGCATCCCGCTGCCCAGCACGACAAGCCACAGAATAGGCCGGACCAAAGACGCATACAGAGCGCTGCGCTCGCGGGTAAACCGGATGAGCTCGCGCAGGCAGAGGGCATAGATGGTTTCTAGCGTGTGCATGCTAGCGCAGGTTTCCGCGGCGCCGAATCTCGCCTCGACTTTGATCACGTGACGATGCTTCGTCCTCGCGAATGTGACTGCCCGTCAGATAGACGAAGACATCCTCCAAAGCGGATTTGCCGTGGGCGAACTCAGGAGGAAGGCGCGCTTTGAGCTCGCTGGGGCTGCCTTGCGCAACCACGCTGCCGGCGTCGATGATGGTGACGGAATCGGCTGCTTCCACTTCTTCGAGGTAGTGCGTGGTGAGAAAAACCGTCATGCCGCGTTGCTCCCGCAGGACATCGAGGTGCTTCCAAAACGAGCGTCGCGTCTGCGGATCGAGCCCTGCGGTCGGCTCATCCAAGAACAGCACATCCGGCTCGTGCAGAAGCACGCGCGCGAGCTCCAGGCGCCGACGCATGCCGCCACTGTAGGTGCGGACCAGGTTGCGGATGCTGTCGCCGAGCCCGGTTAGCTCGATGGCGAGTGCCATGCGCTTGGGGCGCTCCGCGCGCGGCACGCCGTAGACCATGGCGTGTAGGCGCAGGTTTTCGAGGCCCGTGAGTCGGTCGTCGACGCACGGATCCTGAAACAGCACACCGATGCGCGAACGAACCGAATCGGGCGACTTACTGACGTCGAAGCCCGCCACCTGTGCCCGCCCAGAACTCGGCTCAAGCAAAGTGCAGAGAACGGATACGGTCGTGGATTTCCCCGCGCCGTTTGGCCCCAAAAACCCGAAGAAGCTTCCGCGAGGGACGCGAAAGCTCAAGTCTCGCACCGCCCAAAATTTGCCGAAGCGTACGCACAGCTCTTCGACCGCTATCGCGTCGTCTTGAGCTGTCATGGGATCGCGCGCTGCTTTCGCTTCAGCCCTCGGGAGGCGAGGAAGGAGGCATGTCGGGGCGGTAGAGGTAACCTTGCTGTTGGAACACGCATATGCGGTCGCGTCCCTCGTTCTTGGCTCGGAACAAAGCTTCGTCCGAAGCTTTGAGGAGCTGATCTTTACTCTTGATATCGCGGCTCGGATACAACGAGATGCCTACGGATACGGTCACTTTGAGGCGTTTGTCGCCCACGGTTATCGGCTTTTGGCCGACAGCGCGCCATACACGGTCTGCCACGGTGAGCGCTCCGGCGAAGTGCGTGTTCGGCAAAACTAGCAAAAACTCTTCGCCGCCATAGCGCGCAACCACGTCGACCTCGCGTACCGCACCTGCGATGCGACTCGATACCTCGCGCAGCACCGCGTCCCCGATGTCGTGACCGAAATCGTCGTTGACGGTCTTGAATCGATCGATATCGACCATGGCGCAGGCGAGCGGGTAGCGATAGCGCTGGGAGCGCTTGAACTCCTCGGTCAGGCGGGTCTGGAGGTAGCGATAATTAAAAACAGAGGTCAGTTCGTCTTGAATTGAGAGCTGTTCGAGACGTTTCCGACTCGCAATCACGTCGTCGTGCGCTTTTTTTAGGCGCAGTAGGTTGTCCACGCGCGCGAGCAGCTCACGTTCATCAAATGGCTTGCCGAGGTAGTCATCTGCACCGATGCGCAGTCCCTCGATACGGCTCTCCG
>CAZEWA010000033.1:0-36125 GCA_964515685.1 uncultured Polyangiales bacterium
GAAAGGCTTGATGATCGCTTCGACCTTCTTCATCTGCGTGCTCCTCTGCCGTGCGGGCCAATCTACCACACGCTACCGCCCTAAGTTTTCGGAACCATTTCGGTCCCGTGAATTCGGGCACGGCACCAGCGTGCTTTCGGACAATTGGGTGATGGCGTACGGGGCCTAGAATGGCAAGCAGCGCGTAATCGCTTATGCTCCCGCCCCCATGGCGTCCATCCTAACGGCGGTACGAGACCTCGAACGTCTCAGACAGATTGTCGCCGTGCTCGTTCGACACGGCTTCGGCGAGCTCGTTCAGCGCACCGGATGGGGAGCCCAGCTCGGAGTAGGCCGCAAGGATTCCGAGCACGACGAGCGGGCCATCAGCCGCGCAGAACGTATCCGGCTCACCCTCACCGAGCTGGGCCCGTCCTTCGTAAAGCTCGGACAGATCATTTCGACCCGGCCCGACCTGGTTCCCGCGGACGTCATCGAGGAGCTCAAGAAACTGCAGGACGAGGTTCCCCCCGTCCCATTCGAGCAGCTCAAGCCGCTCCTGGAGCTTGAGCTCGGGGCGAGCCTCGCGGATCTGTACGAAGAATTCGACCAAAAACCCATGGCCTCCGCCTCCATCGGCCAGGTCCATCGTGCGAAGTTGAAAGCCAAAGACGGCACCCCGATCGAGGTCGTGGTCAAGCTGCAGCGCCCAAACATCAAAGATACCATCGAGCGCGACATCGACCTGCTGTACTGGATGGCCAAGGCGATCGAGCGCTCGGTTCCTGAGAGCCGCGTTTATACCCCCTCGCGCCTGGTGGCCGAGTTCGACCGCGCAATCACTGCCGAGCTCGATTTCACGCTGGAGGCGGACAACGCCGAGCGCTTTGCGCGTAACTTCTGCGACTTCGATCCGGGGATCGTGCATTTCCCGAAGGTGTACCGACAGGTCTCGAGCAAGCGCGTGCTCACGCTCGAATTTTTGCCTGGAAAAAAGGTACTCGAGGCCGTCGCGACTGGGGCCAATGGCGAAAAAATCGCCAAACACGCGGTCGCAATCATGATCAAGATGGTGTTCGAGGACGGCTTTTTTCACGCCGATCCGCATCCCGGCAACATCATCATCCAGGGCACCAACGAAGACCCCTTGGTGGCGTTCATCGACTTGGGCTTGGTCGGACGCCTGACTCCGCACCTGCGCGACAAGACGGTCGACCTGATGGTGGCAGCGGCTGGCGAGGACCACCGCGCAATCGCCGATGCGCTGTGCGCTATCGGAACACCGACCAAGAAGATCGACCGTCGCGAATTCGAGAGCGAAGTAACCACGCTCGCAGACCGCTACATCGGAAAGCAACTCAGGGATCTGGAGCTGTCCGGCCTCTTGCGCGACCTCATCAACGGAGCCGTGAAGTACGGCTTCGAGGTTCCGCCAGACTTCGTGCTGGTGGGCAAGGCGGTGATGACCATCGAAGGTATTGCGCGCCAAATTTGCCCGCAGCTCGACGTCTTCCAGGAAGTGAAGCCCTACTTCTTGCGACTCATGTGGATGCGCTACTCCCCAGAGAAGCTCACCCAAGAACTCGTGCGCAACATGTCGAGGCTGGGCGGCGCCGCAGCGGACATGCCGCTCCAGATTTCCGAGATACTCGACGATCTACGGCGTGGCGACCTCGCGCTCTCAATCAGCGACACAGGCCTGCCAGGCGCCCTCGACCGCCTTGGACGCCGCGTCTTCAGCGGCCTGGTGGTGAGCATGTGTCTGGCCTCAGGCGCCTATCTGCTCGGTCAGGGTCACACCGCCATCGGAGCTGCCATGCTGACTATCAGCTCGTTCTGGGCGGTGTCGCATACGGCCTGGGTGGCCTGGCTCGGACGCAAACACCGCCCCTGACGCGGGTTACTCCAGACGTCGCTGCACGCGCAGGTTCTCGACCAAGAAGTACGTATTGATACCGCTGACCAACACGTTGAGGAGCGGCACCACGCGATTGATGACTTCGCCCATCGTCGCCGACCAGTGCTCGCTCACGTACACGACATCGCCGGGCGCGAGCTCGACATCGCTCGCCTTGCCGGCAAACAACTGCTCGAAATCGAAGCGGTACAGCAGCGGCTTCTTGATAGGGCCACGCAGCACGCGGATATCTTTAAGATCGGTGTTGATGTTGAAGCCGCCCGCGGTTGCAAGCGCCTCGGTGAGCCTCAGGCCCGGACGATAGGTGACCATGGCCCCGCCGGTTCCGGTGGTCTGCACACCGAGGATTGCGATGCGCGAACCGAGCCCTGGCGGCACGAATAGCTGATCGGTCGGGTGGACCATCACGTTGTGCCGTGGGTCACCGGCGAGAGCGAGCCGAATATTGATGGGTAACGGCACCGAATTGCGCACGAGGCGCGCCGCGTCGAGGTCGCCCACGTAGCTCATCTCGCCTGACTCCTGCGTGAGGCGCAGGGGCCCTCCCGCAGCAGCGATAAGCTCCGCCACGCGCATTCCGGGCGACAGGAAAACCTGCCCCTCCTGCCCGACTGCGCCGATGACCGTGGCGTAGTGCCCGCCTTGTGCAGTCAACAGCACGCTCACGCGCACAAAGCGGTCAAACCGCTGCAAGGCTTCTTCGATCTTTCGCTCGGCCTGCTGCGGAGAAAGGCCACTTACTTGAATGGCCCCTGCGATGGGTACGTGAACTTTGCCTTCGCCATCGATGACGAGCCCCGGATAGGTGCTCGAATCCGTGCTTGAGGCGATAACCTCGATGGTATCCCCGGGCAGTAGCGTAAGTGGAACGGGCAGGTCGTTCTCGACGCCGTCGCGTGCCACCCCACCCGGCTTGTACGCCTGATCTTCGGTGGGATAGGTTGGAGGCTTGGGGAAGGACGGCCTGCATCCCACCGATACAACGGCGAGCAAGACCAAACTGAAGCGTGCGAAATGTGCGCTGTACGTTAGGTGCATTAGGCCCACGATGGGAGCGCTTCGCGCAGGGCGAACGCGTCGATTGAGGTTCGTCGCACCGACTGTGGCATGCAGAGTGCTGACTGCAAAGAGGCGAATGCAGGGTAAACTGCTTCTAACGCATGCTCGAACAACACGACGCGCACGTGATCTGTTTGGAGGAGCCCATCCTCGACGATGCTTGCGTCGCGCAGCTCCGAAGCGACATCGAAGGACTTTTCGCACGGGGAAATGTACAAAATCGGGTCGCGATAGACCTCACCAACATCGAGACCTTTACGCCGCGCGCACTCGCTGCGCTGCTCGAGCTAGGTCGCCGTTTTCCCGAGGGCAACCTGTGCCTCGCAGGCCTTTCACACCGCACCACACTGCTCGCAGTCCAGGTAGGGCTCTCTGAGCATTTTCCTATTTTTCGCTCTTCAGACGCGGTCCGTGGCATCCCGTCCACGAGCCAAGGTATGCGCGCCATCGTCTACGAGGTAGAAGGCAACGTCGGAGCGGGTGCGTTCGACATCGCAGGCCGCCCACTCTTGATACGGCAACTGCAGTTTTTGCGGGATTCCGGCGTGGAAGACGTAATTGTCGAAGTGTGTGATGGCCATGCCGCCATCGAGCGCGCTGCCTCCCTGTTGGGCGCAGATCCGCTCACCGCGCGCGTCCATCTGCTCCCAAGCGCGCATCCGCTTTCGGTCGCGGAGCTCGCGCGGCGCGCAGGAATTCCTTCGGACGAACTTTTCCTCGCACTGCCCGCAGACCTCGTCCTTCACGGCTCCCCGGACCTGCAAGTCGCATCCCCAACGCGTTATCTTTTCGCGCCCCCGGAAGGCGTCGAAGAAGAAAAGGTCTCGCTGCAGCTGCGCTCGGTACGAAATCCCGCAGACGGCGCCCCAGGACTCACGACCAAGGGCTGGGCCATGCGCATCCGCAACTACGAACGTGCCCATGCCGTCTCCTGCGCCGCGTTGGAAGGCCGCACGCAGGGACTCCTATTGCACGCGTCCGAGATTCGACCCGGTGTGTGGTACGCGCGTGGGGCCCGCGTTTCGCCGGACGCTCAGGTCGTCGCGCCTGCCTTGATTGGCCCGGATGCCCGCATTTTTGCGGGCGCGAAGGTCGGCCCGCGCATCGTCGTAGGACAAGCGTGCGTCATCGAACGCGATGCGAGCCTCGCAGACGTTTCCCTGGAAGCACACACCATCGTGGGCGACGGAACACGCATTCGCGGGGCTCACGCCAATGCGCGCGGCATGACAAGTTTTGCTGATGGGAGCCAATTTCCCGTCACGGACCCGCTGATTCTTTCCGTACGTAATCCAGTCGGAACGGCCCTCTCCTCGCGCCTGTTCGCGCTAATTTTGCTGGTCCTGCTGGCGACGCCATGGCTGCTCAGCTTGGCGGTTCGCAAGCTGCTCAGACGCAGTCCGGCGCCGAGCGCAAATCCGCGCAGCACAGATGTGCCCAGCGACGCAGGCCGCGGCGTGGTGAACCTGCTTCCAGCGCTCTTTGACGTCGTGATGGGCCAGCGCGATTTGGTGGGTATCAACGACCCACAGGCCCTGGCCGCCGCATCCCGCGAACGCCTGGTCGCACTGCGCGCCGGCGCCTTCGATTTGTCCAAAGCGCTCGCCCCCGGAGCCAGTACGGCGACCTTGCTCCGCATGTGGCGTTGGTACCAAGTTCACAAATCCGGCCCCCTCGATCGGGCGCTGTGGCGGGAAAAGGCCTTCTTGACCTCCCATAAACCTGAATAATTTCGGGCCGCGCAAAACTTTCGTTAGAGTTTTTTGACAGCTCGCCGCACGTTCAGTAATCCTATGTCTCACCTAATCACGTGGGCAGGCCGCTCGCGAGGCCGAGGATGAGGCGAGGCGGAGATGCAAAAACTCACTCAGCGTCAAAAAATGGTGCTCGAGTTTATCCAGACCACCATCGACACGGATGGCTATCCCCCCACGTTGCGCGAGATCGGCAATTTCATGGGGATTCGCAGCACCAACGGTGTGAACGACCACCTGCGCGCCCTGGAGCGTAAGGGCTATCTCACGCGCAAGGACATGAAGTCCCGCACCCTGCGTCCCACACGCGCGGTGGAACGCTTGCTGAAGGGCACTGCGGTCACTTTCACGACTGACATCGAAGAAAACGAAGAAGAATCGATCGAAGAGATCGATTTCGTCGATGTGCCGATTCTCGGCCGCGTGGCGGCGGGTGCACTGCAGGAAGCGATTCAGCAGCCCAGCGATCACGTGCGCATCGACCGCATGCTCATCGGCGGTCAGCGCGATGTGTTCGGCCTGCGAATCAAGGGCGAGTCCATGATCGAAGCCGGCATCCACGATGGCGACTACGTATTCGTGCGCAAGCAGCTCGAGGCCACGCGCGGGCAAATCGTCATCGCGATGGTGGGCGACGAAGCCACCTGCAAGTACTTCTATCCCGAGCGCGATCACATTCGCCTCGAGCCCGCCAACAGCACCATGACCGCCATCCTCGTGTCCAAGAGCGATTGGCGCGACACCCAGCTTTTGGGCGTTGTCGTCGGCGTGTACCGCAAGCTGCTCAGCTGAGCGGCCCCTCGCGCTGCGTGCGGGCCGCTCGGGCTTGCGCGCATGCGCGTCAGCGTAGACAGTGGCGCGATGAACTGCCCGTCCGCCTTCGAAACAGAACCACGGGTCCTGATGGGACCTGGGCCGAGTGACGTCCCAGCGCGCGTGCTGGCCGCCATGGGCCGGCCGACCGTCGGCCACCTCGATCCCGTCTTCCTCGATTTGCTGGACCAAACGCGTGCCCGCTTGCGCGAGGTGATCGGCACCGAAAACGAGCTCACGCTTCCGGTGAGCGGGACCGGCTCGGCCGGCATGGAGACGTGCGTCGCCAACGCCGTGGAGCCCGGGGACCGCGTGCTCGTCGGCATCAACGGCGTGTTCGGTCAGCGTCTCGCCGAGGTCGCCCGCAGGGCCGGTGCCGAGGTCATAGAGGTCCAGCTTCCGTGGGGCAGGAGTGTCGACCCGGAGCGCATGCGTGACGCGGCTCAGGGACGCAAATTCAAGCTACTCTGTGTGGTCCACGCTGAGACGTCCACAGGTGCATTGACTCCGCTCGTGCCTTTTCGAGAGCTTGCGGATGCGCTCGGCGCGTTACTGCTGGTCGATGCGGTGACCTCACTGGCTGGAGTGCCTGTGGACATGGACCGCATGGGCATCGACCTACTCTACTCGGGCACGCAGAAGTGCTTGAGCTGCCCGCCGGGGTTATCGCCCGTGAGCCTCTCGGAGCGCGCACGCGAGGCGCTGAGCGGACGCAAGAATCCCGTGCAAAGCTGGTACTTCGATATGAGCCTGGTGGCCCGCTATTGGGGCGGAGAGCGGCTCTATCACCACACGGCGCCCATCAACATGCTCTACGCGCTGCACGAGGCCCTGGGGCTCGCGCTCGAAGAAACGCTCGACGCTCGCTACAAGCGGCACGCTCTGCACGGGCGCGCCCTGACTGCGGGCCTGAGCGCCATGGGACTCGAACTACCCGTTCCAACCGCCGAACGCATGCCGCAGCTCACTCTGGTGCGTATTCCAGATGGCATCGACGATGCGCGCACCCGCGGGACGCTGCTCGATCGCTACGGACTGGAAATCGGGGGCGGGCTCGGGGTCTTCAAAGGCCAAGCGTTTCGCATCGGCCTCATGGGCGCTACCGCGACACGTCGCAATGTGATGCTGTGTTTGTTGGCCTTGCACGAGGTCCTCGCTGAGCAAGGATTTCGCCCGCAGGCAGATCCCCTCGCTGCCGCTGCGGAAGCCTACGCTTGATCCTCAACGCGGCTCGGACTGGCTCTGCGCACCTATGCGGCGCGTCTTGCAGCGCTCGCGAGCCTTCAAGGAGCGGCCACAAACGCCTGAAGTCCGAACGCACCGTAGCCCTTGAACGCCCGAGCCCTCAGCGTCCACGTTCCAGACAAGTCCGCGCACACCTTGAGCGTGGCAATGCTCGTCTGCTGCTCCGAATGCGCGATGGCATTGCCGCGATGATCGAACACTTCGAGGTCGAGGGCTCGAAGCGAAGGCACCCCAGTTGCGACGAGCAGGTAACAAGTTCCCCCCTCCGCTTCGAAGGTCGCCTTGTGCTCGCCGGCGGTCTCGAGCGTGCCGTGCTCAAACGCCATCACAGCAGCTTGGGCCGCACGATTCTTGTGGATTTCGCGCATGCGTATGGCGACGAGCTCCTTACCTTCTCCACCTACCGGAAAACGCGAAGCAAACTTCGGATTCTCTCCACCCACCAGCTGAAAGGCGACGCGCGTCTCGGACGCAGCCCTGAGCTTCAAGACCAAAGCACCACTCACCTGCGGACAAAACGACGCTTTTCCTGGCAGTGCCAGCGCCTGCTTTCCCTTCTCGCGCACAAGTACCGTGCCTTGGGCATCCGCCAACTCGGCTTCGATTTCAGTGTCCGCCGATTCGCCTGACAGGAGCACGTGGTAGCAGCGGTCATTGGAGACCACGACCTCACGTCGGACCTCCACCCCTGGGCTCAGTCCCTCCTCGCGCACGGGGGTCAAAGGCTTGAGGTGCTTGGGCCCCTTCGCTCGCAAACGCTCGAGGCGTACCTGGAGGCTCACGGGTTCAACAGCTGGGGTCACGGCGCCTGCTTGGACCTCCTTAGGCCCCTCCGCGCGAGCGACGGTGCCGGACAGCATCGAAACGGCGCAAAAGGCTTGTAGCGTGCGTTGAAAAAAGCGGCGTGCGGTCATGGCTTTAAGCATCGACGGGTGTGGACGCAGCAACCTGCTGTTCTCTTCGTTGATTTGAAGAAAAGCCGCCGACAGACTGGCCATCTTGCGGCAACTTCTGCAAATTCACACGAGAAAATGCGATTTGTGGGCTACCAAACGCCATGTGGTCAGGCCCCGCCTCGCGGAAGAGACTGACTGCCCCCTCACGCTTCTTCGGGCACGTTCTCGCGCTGCTGCTCGAGCAATCCAATCCCGATGCCGAGCGCCTTGCGCACGCGCTCGAGGATTTCGCCATCGGAGGCTAGCTTGGTGGCCTGGCGCTGGACCTGGCGTTCCGCGCTGACGAGCGCGCCTTCGAGATCGGCGACGCGGGCCGCCTGTTGGCTCTCTGTGCGCTCGTGGGAGGCGATGCTCGCTCGCGCGGCGGACAGCTCGTTTTGTGCTCGATCACGCTCTTCCACGCGACTTGTAAGCTCTGTCTCGAGCCCGCTTATCTTGGCGCGCAAGCCCGTGTCCAGCTCCTGCTTTGCGTGCTCGAGGTCCTGGATACGCTCTTCCTGAATCGTAACCTTGGACTCCGACTCGCTGAGCTTGCGCCCAAGAATCGCGAGCTCCTTGCCGTGCTTGTCCTCAACGTCCTTGAGCGCCTGGGCCTTCTGCGACTCGAGCTCATTGCGCAGCCCAGCAAGTGCCGCATCTTTTTCTGCCCCAGCTGCCGAAAGCTTACGCTCGACGTCCGCCGCGTGCTCCGCGGACACATCCGCCAAAGCCCGGTTCTTGTCGGCGAGCGCTTCGGCCAAAGCGCGCGCAAGCTCGGCCTCTCCGGCTGCCTTTAGTTCGGCGAGCTTACGCTCGCTTTCGGCGCCCTGCTCCTGCTCGGCGCGCTTCTGCGCCTCCCGCAACTCCGCAACTTCCCCAGCACGCGCATTACGCTCAGCTTCGAGAGCCTGTTCGCTCTTGGCCTCCAGATCCGAAACCTGCACCGCATGCGTGGCACGAAGGCGCGCTATCTCGGCGGCCGAGGCGGCCTCGAGCTCGCTGACCTTGCCCTCGTGGGATGTCTTGAGCTCCGCAATTTCGCTTGCGTGCTGCGTACGCGCCGTGTCGAGCTCATTTTCAAGCTTTTTGCTCTTGTCCTCGGCGCGCGAAAGCCTGCCCTTGAGGTCCTCTAGACGCTTGGCCACAGCCTCGCGGTCTGTCTCGTAGGCCTTGATTTTGCCCTGCGCGTCGTCGAGCTGACGCTGGGTCAGCGCCAAGTCGTCGTGCAAGCCCGCTTGGACTTTCTCAAGCTCGAGTGAGCGGTCGCTCGCGTCGAGAATCTGCCTGTCGCGCGTGGTGACCTCGTCGCGCAGCCCCAGAATCTCTTTGTCTTTGCGGTTGAGCTGCTCGCGCATCTCGAGGTAATCGCGACTCGATATCGAACCGCCAGGCGGCGCCATGCTGGTGGCACGCGGCACAGCTACGCTCTTTCTCTCGGCAGCCTCGGCCCGCTTCTCTGCGCTCTCGGCCCGCGCCGTGAGCGAATCCAGCTGCTGCTTGAGTTGCTCCAGCTCCTCGGACGCACGGTCAGTCTCCCCGCCCACCGCAAGGGGCGGCGGCGCCTCACTCCGCGAAATCTGTTCCTGAAGAAGATCCTCAAACGCGTTGTCCGCAAAGGCGTCGATGTCGGCGTCCACATCGAGAGAATCGCCTGCGCCCCCTTCGTTCTGAGCGAGCGGCACCAGCAACGTGAGACGCGCTACGAGGTCATCGAACGAGATCGGCAGTCTGATGTACTCGTCTGCCCGCCGCTTGAGTCGCTTATGGGATTCAAAGGTATCGTCGTGCGTCGCGCTGCCCATGATGACGAACGGAATTTTGCTGAGATCGTCGTCGCTCTTGAAGCGCTTGAAGACTCGGAACGCTTCCCCAGGCGCGTCCATTGCATCGGCAGACACCAGCATAACGGCGGGAGGCTGTGCTTTCGCCTTCTCGACACTGGCGTCTACATCCTCGACGATTTCAAGGGTTACATCGTACCGGCTGAACCCGGCTTTGAGTTCTTGAAGAAACGTCGTGTCTTTTTCCAACACGAGAATGCACTGAGCCATGCGTGCTCCTGGGCCGAATCCGGTTCGGCACACCCGCACGGGGCGCTCCGCATCGGCGCGCATCCCCCACACAGGTTTCGACTTGGCAGGATAGTGGCCGAGGGACTTCGGTGTCAACGCGTACACACACCAAAACCGCCCGAGTTTTCGGCGTGTTACGGGTGCCTTCCGGTTTCACTTACCCTGACTGGCCAACCCAGCTCAACGCAGTGACGCACGCGCAGCCATACGGAGCGGATCCTCGGAGTCCAGGTCGCCTACCACGGCATAAACGACCCCCTCGTGCTCCACAAGCGGCACCAAATGGCCCCCTACGCGAACAAAGCGCAAGCTGCGCCCTGCCGTCTGCGCCATTTCTCCGATCTGCGCTGCTTCGGCCGGCGGCCGAAACGCCACCACCGTGATGCGCCGACCTGACGCCGCCTCGTAGCGCAGCGTAACAGCCCTACGCCCGCCCACTTCCGCGTGGCGAGCTCCCACAAAGCGCACTGCAGGGTCGGCAAACTTCACTGGTCGGACCGGAAAACCCACGCGATCTTGAAAATAGGCCGGGACCAAATCCCCCTGGGCCACTTCTGCCGGATACGGACGCGCGTGGGCGCGCACCACATCCTCGAACAACGACGAGATCACCCCAGCCTGGACGGTGCGTCCCTTGAGCTCCAGGGCGCCACCCACCCCGAACACACAGAGCGCCAGGGCGGCAGCCGCAGCGGTCGCACGCCAGCTTCCATCGACCGTCCGCAGCTCGTCTACCCGCTCCTCTGCCAGCACCGACTGCAGTCGGGCCCGCAGCTCCGGCGGGGCGCTCACCTGGGCTTCAGCTTTGAGACTCGACTTGAGCCAGCGCGCCATGTTCGCCCGCTCGCCGCAGCTCGAACATGCCTCGAGGTGACGCTCGATCTCAGTCCCTGCGGGTCCCTCGAGCTCGCGATCGAGAAATGCGTCCAAACAGCGATCTACGCCAGCACAGTTCATCGGCGGGCTCCCATCTTCTTGAGACGG
The DNA here is from genome assembly GCA_964515685.1 of uncultured Polyangiales bacterium. GTDB lineage: Bacteria > Myxococcota_A > Polyangia > Polyangiales > DASUME01 > DASUME01. The sequence goes on from CAZEWA010000033.1 coordinate 10,760, forward strand.
TAAGCCTCGAAGTCCACCGGTAGCGCCTCGCCCCCTTCGGCCTCTTCGACCTCCGGGGCTTTCACGATGCCCATCTGCACAGCTTGGTCGTAGAGTTGCTTTTGCAGCAGCTTCCGCGCTCGATGCAGGCGAGACATCACAGTTCCTAGCGGGACGCTCAGGGTTTCTGCGATCTCCTTGTAGGAGAGCTCTTCGACATCGGCGAGCACGATGATGACGCGGTAGTCCTCGGGCAACGAATCCAAGGCCTCCAGGATTTCCTGCCGGAGTAGTCCCTCTTGCGCCAGGGACACGGCATCGTTGAGGCCGCGCAAAGCGTCGCGGCTCATGACCCCTTCCCCAATCGGGGAACCCTCCTCATGGTCCATCACACGGCGCTCGCGGGTGTGCCTGCGGTAGTGGTTGATGAAGTTGTTGGTCAGGATGCGTAGCAACCAAGCCTTGAGATTGGTGCCCGGTTGAAAGTGATCCTGGAAGCGGTAGGCGCGCACGAGCGCATCTTGCACTAGGTCCTGCGCTTCATTGGAATCACGAGTGAGTCTAAGGGCTGCGCCATAAAGCGCATCGACATGCTCGAGCGCGCTTTCCTCAAAAGAAGGCGGCTGTTTGCTTTTGTATCGAAGGCCGAAGATCATGCGATAGGCTCCCGTAGGGGCTCAACGATGAGTGTGCCTTGTCTATTCCAAGGCATCATGCGGAAATTTTAGCTCATCCGCAGAAGGAATCAGGGCTTTTCAGCCTCTGGATCGAGCTTCTCCGCGTGCATGGGCTCGGACGTGGCATCCCTCGCGGGCTCTTCAGACAGCGTTGGCTCGACCGCCGCAGCCTCCGCAGAGGTCGCCGCCGCAGCCGCTTCGCGCTTTTCGCGCTTGCCTGGAATCAGTCTTGACTCCAGGTCTTCGATGCGCGCCTGGAGCCGCGAAATCTCCGCGGACAGCTCGCGGATCGGAGCCACGACGTGCCCGATGACCGCCCGCAAGCGCTCATCTGCCCTACGCTGCAGATCTTCAAGCGCCTCAAGGGCTGGCGCTACGACCCGACGAGGGTCGCGCAAGTCCTGCATATCGGCCGCGCGAGGTATCAAACGCCCTACAGGTCCCTCGCGAAAATGAGCGATCAGCTTCTCACCACTCGCCTGGATGAGATTGCGGAGCGTCTTGGTGCCCTGCCGGGACGACTCTTCCGCGTTCTTCTCCGCCCCGTAGATGATCTGCGCCAACGTGACGTTGGTCAGGTTTTCCTTGGTGCGATTGTCGATGATTTGTACGTCTTCGCCCGCACGCACAAGCTCTGCGATCTGCGGCAACGTGACATAGCGGCTGTCGCGCGTGTCGTAGAGCTTACGGTTCGCGTAGCGCTTAATGACGCGCGGATTCGTGCTCTGGACGTCTGACTCTGCCATGGGCGAACTTCGACCAAGTAGCGCGTTCGAGAACCAAAGGTCAAGGAGTACGCTGGAATCCGTGCATTTCAACGGCTAGGTATCCTAGGGAACCCCATGAGCACCCAAGACCAAGCTGCGACAGAAATCGCCGCCTATTGGGCCAAAACCCTGCTCGGATTGCGCGATCTTTCCGTGCAGCTGGGCTGGGTGCGCAATCAGCTTGTGGCGCTCGGAGCCGCACGCTCCTCCGATGTGCTCAGCGTCGTACTTGCCCGCGCACAGCTGCGTGAACGGCCCTACGGCCCCCTTTTGCTGCGCATCTCACTCGCCCTCTCCGGAGCCGAGGAGGCACAGCTCAAGCGCGCCATAGGCGCCATCGCAGAGGTCCGCGGACAAATTGGCTTGGCGCGCTTCTTGGGGGTTTTCTGCGCCGAGCCGACCGCACAGCGGAGCCTGCTAGACAACGATCTCGACGCCCCGCCCGACGCCAAGGCCCAGCCCGACTTCGGTCGCGGCAGACCGCTCGCGCTCGGTGAACGCAAGAGCATTGCCCGAAAGCGCGATCGCAACCTACTCAACCAGGTGATCCGCGATCCGCATCCAGACGTGATCCGCATTGTCTTGGACAACCCGGCCATCGTGGAAGATGACGTCGTACGCCTGTGCGCGCAGCGGCCTATCGCTTCAGCCATCCTGCTTCAGGTGTTCCAACACCCACGCTGGATCCTACGCCACCGCATACGGCTTACACTCGCGCTCAACCCTTACACGCCTGAGTCTGTGACCCTACAAATGCTTCCGCATCTGGGCCCGGCGGACCTCAAGGAGATAGCGCGCTCTTCCCAACTCTCGGAGCAGGTCCGCTTAGCGTGTTTCGACAACGGCGAGCGCGTCCTGCACTGAGAGCTTTGTGCTGAGTTGATCTCAGCTTTTACGCTCGACGACTTCTGCGTCGCGGACCTTGTCGTCAATAGCGCGGGCGCTCGACTCGGACTCCACGCGACGATCCGTCGGCGTTACGTCGATGTCTTCGTCGTGGTTCAATCCGCGCTTGAAATTTTTGATCGCCTTCCCGATCCCGTCGCCAAGCTGAGGCAGCTTGTTGGCGCCGAACACCAGCAGCACGATCACGAGGATGATGAGCAGCTCTCCCATTCCGGGCATTCTCACAGTCCGTTCTCCTGGTTACTCCGGGCAGTGATCCGAGCGTACGCCCCCCGATGGGATGCGGCAAGGACGCTCCAGGAACTGCTAAGAAGCACACACATGGTCACCGTACAGTTGCATCGCGCTCACGCCACGCCGGTTGCCTCGGGACACCCCTGGGTCTTTGCCCAAGCCGTTCATCATCTGGGTGGCAAGCCCGCGCCGGGCGACGAGGTCCTGGTGGTTGACCCACTAAATAAGCCCCTTGGGCGCGGTTTCTGGTCACCTGACTCGGCGATCGTCGTGCGCTTGCTCTCGCGCGATCCGAACGTGGAGCTCGACGAAGCCTTCTTTAGGCTACGCATCGCGACCGCCATCAGCACACGCAGGCTACTAGGCTTTCCGAGCGACGACACCACAGGATATCGGCTTATCCATGCGGAAGGTGACGGACTTGCGGGCCTGATAGTCGACGTGTACGGCGATGTGATCGTCGTGCAGTTTTTGACGCAAGGCATGGCGCGGCGCCGATCGTTGCTCGTGTCGCTGCTGGTCGAAGCTCTGTCACCACGCTCGGTGGTCAGCGCTACGGCGAATGCGGCACAGGCGCGCGAAGGTGTAGAGGAGAGCGAACCTGTTCTGTGGGGCGAAGTACCGGAGTTTCTGCGCTTCAAGGAACGCGGGTTCGCTTTTGAAATCGCCTACGGGAACGCGCAGAAGACGGGCTACTACTTCGATCAACGAGAGCACCGCGCAGAGGTCGAGCGCATCGCCCAGGGCCGCGAGGTTTTGGACGCATGCTCGTACGTAGGTGGATTCTCGCTGGCCGCTGCGCGCGGTGGCGCCAAGTCGGTGCTCGCGTTGGACTCATCCCAGGCGGCCGTAGATCAGGGTGCGACGTTTGCGCGCAGCATGGGGTTTGGAGAGCAGATTCGTTTCGAACGCGCCGACGTTCGCAGCGAGCTCGAACGCATGCGCTCGGCGCAAGCCTCGTTCGACTTGGTTATCTTCGATCCACCCAAGCTTGTCCCAGGCGTAAAGCACCTCGAAAAAGGCCGCCGCGCGTACCGCAAGCTGAACGCCCATGCGATCTCGCTCGTGCGCAAGGGCGGCGTGCTCGTAACCTGCTCCTGCTCAGCGGCCATGAACGAAACCGAGTTCACACGCATGCTCGCGTTTGCATCCCATGATGCCGGCCGTGAGCTGTGTGTCCTGCGCGTAGGCAGACAGGGCCCTGATCACCCGCTTTTGCCCGGCTTTTCCGAGGGAAGCTACTTGAAGACCCTGTTTGCCGTGGTGCGCTGAAGGATAGACCATGGAAAGCCTCTCTAGGTTCCCCCGAGACGCTGCGGCGCAACTACTCGGCATCTGCTTCGACATCGACGACACCGTCACGACCCATGGGCAGCTGGATGTGCGGGCATACGGCGCACTCGCGAGCTTGCAGCAGGCCGGCTTGAAGCTCATCGCCATCACAGGTCGACCGCTTGGGTTTGCGGAAATCGTAGCGCGCACATGGTGCGTCGATGCGGCCGTGGGAGAAAACGGTGCGGGATACATTGCACGCGCTGGCAGAGGCTTGCGCTTTGGCTTCTGGGACGACGCCGAAACGCGGGCGCAGCAGCAGTTAACGCTGCAAAAGATCCGCGCACGTATCGCGCGCGAGCTCCCTCATGTGTGCGAGGCCGATGACGGCTGGGCGAGGCGCTGCGACCTGGCATTCGACGTCGGCGAAAGGGTCACCCTTCCCCGCTACGACATCGACCGCATCGTGAAGATTGTCGAGCACGAAGGTGCCCAGGCAAGTGTTTCGTCGGTGCACGCACACGCGCAAATGGGAAACCATGACAAAGCTCGCGGCGCAGTGCGCACGCTGCACGAGCTATGGGACTTGCCGGAGGACGAAGTGCGGTCCCGATTTCTGTTCGTGGGAGACAGCGGCAACGATGCGGCTGCATTTGCCTGGTTTGACTGGACCGCCGGCGTGGCCAACGTCACTCGGCACCTGGACAGATTGCCCCGCCCACCACGATTTGTGGCGAATGAAGCCTACGGCGCAGGCTTTGCGGAAGTCGCAGCGTACGTGCTGAGTGCGCGTGGTGCACAACCATGAAGAGCCGCAAAGCAAACTCCGAGCCCATTGCGGCCGAAACTTCTTCCATCGAGCGAGCGCGAGAACGCGCCACAACCAAGCGCATCATCCGCGGAGCCACCGCCCACTACGAAGACGCGGTCTACTACGATCACGCCTACAAGCGCCGCCGCAACGACGTGCGTTTCTACACGGAACTCGCGCTTGAGCGTCCTAGCGAAGTGCTCGAACTCGGCGTCGGCACGGCTCGCGTGGCCCTAGCGCTTGCCCGCGCCGGAGTCCCGACGCTGGGCGTGGATGCGGTCCCGGAAATGCTGGCGCGTGCCAAGGAAAAGCGTGACGCACTGCCAGCGCATGCCCAAGAACTTCTCACACTGCGCCGAGGCGACATTCGCTCCTTGCGCCTGAAGCGCAAGTTTTCCTGGGTATTCTCGCCCTTCAACGTCTTCATGCATCTCTACACACGCAAAGACATCGAGCGCGCGCTTGCCACCGTGCGCACGCATCTCGCGCCTCGCGGGCGCTTCGTTTTCGATGTGCTGATGCCAGACCTTCGCGCCATGGTGCGAGACCCAGGCAGGCTCTACCGAGGACCTCAGCTCAAACATCCCGCTACCGGCGATTCGTACGCTTACTTCGAGTCCTTCGACTACCAGGCCATCGCCCAAGTTCAGATGGTGTCCATGGTATTCCAAGGTCTTAGCGACATCGCAGACCTCAAGGTGGTTCCGCTTAGCCAACGCCAGTTCTTCCCCGAAGAGCTCGAGGCGTTGCTCCACTACAACGGCTTCAAAATCGAGCAACGCTTTGGCGACTTCTCGCGTGGGCCGCTCACGGCCGAGAGCGAAAGCCAAATCATCATTGCCCGCGCACGCTGAGTTCGCCCTGGGCACTGCTAGCCGGCGCGCACTCGCTCCAAGGCTTCGCGCACGATGGCATCATGTTGCACAGGATCGCTCCAGCGCGCTTGGCCCTCGGGCGGCAGCGTAGAGATTGGGTCGAAGTAACAGAAGAGCTGGCCTGGCTTCACGCTCGGCGCCGCGTACACCGAGACGCCGGTCACCTCGTCGTAGACCTCAGCCGAGTGCACTTGGCGCTTGCCGCCGCCACCTGGCGCATCGACTACGAAGGTGGGGGTGTGGAAGCCCGCCGTGGTCCCGCGTACGGCTTTCTCTATCTGCATGGAGGAGCGAACACTGGTCCGCAAATCCTCCACGCCACGCACCAGATCGTGCTGATACACGTAGTAGGGCTGCACATTCACGTAGCCCAAGCGCTTCACGAGCAAGGTCATCGTGTCGATGCTGTCGTTGACACCGCGCTGCATGACGCTCTGATTTCTCACAGTGATACCGTGCTCGAAGAGTCGATTCATGGCGCGCTCAGTGATGCGCGTGATCTCGTTCGGATGATTGAAGTGCGTGTGCAACACGACTTGCTTGTGTAGCTTCCGCCCGCGCTCCACCAATCCCGCAAGCGCCATGAACCACGCGTCGTCGCTCAAAAGCTTCTGCGGCATCACAGCAGGTCCTTTGCTGGCAATGCGAATGCGACGGATGTTGGGGATATCGAGCAAGGCGTCACCGATGAAGCGCAGCTGCTCGGGCTTGAGCGTGTACGAGTCGCCACCGCTCACCACCACGTCTTCGACCTCAGTGCGCAGCTTGAGATACTCAAACGCATGCTCCCAGCGCTGCATGTTGACCTTGAGGCTGAGCTTCTCCACCTCGGTATCCGGCCCCACCGCATAGGATCGCGTGCAGAAGCGGCAGTACACGGGACACGTATTGAGCGGCAAAAACAGCACTTTATCGGGATAGCGATGGGTGAGCCCCGGTACCGGAGAATCCGCCTGCTCACGCAGCGAATCGAGACCGAGCTTCGGATGGTCCGGCATCAGTTCAGAAGCCAAAGGAATGAACTGACGCCGAATCGGATCGCCCTCTGGACAGCTCCAGTCGATGAGACTCAACAAGTATGGCGACACGCGCACACTCATCGGCGCACGCATGAAGCCGCGCGCCGCATCCTCGATGAAGGCCTCGCTCACCAGTCCAGACAGGGCGTCGAGTAGCGCTTTCGGCTTGGTGACGGAGTGTTTCGCCTGCCAATGGTGGTCGAGAAACTCCTGTTCCGACACCTGCCGAAACGCTGGCAGCGCACGCCAAAAATCGCCGTCGCGCAAATCCCGGTGGCGAAGGTCGTCTCGAGTGGGCGCTGGGTCGAAGCCGCCTTCTGAGTCTTGGATGACGCGCAGGACCACTTGAACCTCCATCCGCTCGGGACTTGTGGCCTCTCTACGCCCAGCCTTGTCCGCGCAGCGTAAAGGCCTCTTGGTTCATGCTAGCGCAATCCCAACGAAAGCGAGCTGTGGGCGCATCGCAGCTCCCATGCCATGCTCGCGAGCGTGCGGAAGGCCACGGCTTTCCAGGTTCAATGAGGGTCACGTGCAAGATCAGCTATTGTTCGTCATCTCACCGCCGCGTGCCGGCTCCACCCTGTTGCAGCAGATGCTGGGCTCCCATGCCGGTATCTATACGCACCCCGAGCCCCACCTAATAACGCCCCTCGCCTACCTCGGGTACCACGGCAACGTAGACAAGGCGCCCTTCGACCACATCAACGGCGCCGAAGCGATTCGCTCCTACGTGGATCAGCTGCCACGCGGTGAGGACGACTACCTCGACGCGCTGCGCGCCTACACCGACACCATGTACGGACGCATGCTTGAGAGCAGTGGTCGTCGCTACTTTTTAGATAAGACGCCCGCGTACGCCACGGTGCTGCCGTTTCTCACGCGCCTGTATCCGCGGGCCAAATATGTCGTTCTCACCCGTCATCCGCTCGCCGTGATGAGCAGCTACGCCAACAGCTTCTTCGTCGGCGACTGGCACGACGCGCACGCCTTCAATCCGGTGGTGGAGCGCTATGTCCCCGCGATGGCGCAACTGCTTCGCGATAGGAACGTGCCGCTTTTGCAGGTGGGCTACGAGCAACTCGTCGCGCAGCCTGAAGCAGAACTCGCGAAAATCTTCGAGTTCCTGGGCCTCGAAAACGACCCAGGAGCCGTGAACTACGGTAAGCGCTTCGAAGCCAAAGAGGGCATGGGCGATCCCATCGGCGTCAAAAAGCACGACAGGCCCAGCACGGAAAGCGTGGAGAAGTGGGTACCTGAACTGCTCTCGGACGCAAAGAAGCTCAAGCTCGCGCAAGAGATCATTGCACGCCTGGACGACGCGGATCTCGAGACCTGGGGCTATCCGCGCGCCACGATATTTGCGGGTCTCGAGCGGGGCACGGCCAAGCAGCTGCCCAAGCCGCCGGTGTTCAACAAGTACGTCTTCCAGCGCCGCGTCATGCTCGCGCTGAAGAAGGACATCGGCACGCGCCCGCACGGTCGTCTGCTCAAGCGCGTGAAGTACTACTGCGACGTTCTGCTGCGCGAGCAGTGAGCGCACGCCCAGCCCCCGCGCATGCACATCGGAAGGCGCTTACCTCAGCCCTTGGCGAGCTGACGCAGCACGTACTGCAGGATGCCGCCGTTCAGGTAGTACTCGACCTCCCGCGCACCATCGATGCGCACGCGCACCTTGAAAGCCTTGTCGCCGGCCTTCACGTCCGCGATCATGCCGGGTTTGATCCCTTGCGAGAGACCGCGAATCTCGAAGACCTCCTCTCCCGTGAGGCCTAGACTCTCGTGCGATTCGCCGGGCATGAATTGCAGCGGAAGCACGCCCATGCCGACCAAGTTCGAGCGATGTATGCGCTCGTAGCTCTCGGCGATGACAGCCTTTACGCCGAGCAGCAACGTGCCCTTCGCAGCCCAGTCACGGCTTGAGCCCGCGCCATATTCCTTGCCCGCTAGGACGACGAGCGGCGTGTTGTCCGCCTTATACTTTACCGACGCCTCGAAGATGCTCGTCTCTTCGTTGGTGGGAAGGTAGCGCGTGAAGCCGCCTTCCTTGCCGCCAACCAACTGGTTTTTGAGGCGAATGTTCGCGAACGTACCGCGCATCATCACTTCGTGATTGCCGCGACGTGCACCGTACTGGTTGAAGTCGCGCGGCGAGACACCGTTCTCCTCCAAGTACTTCGCAGCGGGGCTGTCCTTGGCGATGTTGCCAGCAGGCGAGATGTGGTCGGTGGTGATCGAGTCAGAAACCTTGACCAGCACGCGCGCACCCACGATGTCGCTCGCGGTCTTGGGCTCTTCTTTCGTGAGGCCCTCGAAGAACGGCGCCTTACGCACGTAGGTCGACTTGTCGTCCCATTTGAAGGTGTCGCCCTTCGGGATGTTGAGGCTCCGCCACTGCTCAGGCCCCTTGAAGACGTCGCCGTAACGTGACTCGAACATCTCGCGCGTGAGCGAGCCCGCGAGCACGTCCGAGATTTCCTTTTGGCTGGGCCAGATGTCCTTGAGGAAGACCGGCTTGCCGTCCTTGCCCGTGCCGAGCGGCTCAGCGTAAAGATCGATATCCATCGTGCCAGCGAGGGCATAAGCCACCACGAGCGGAGGCGATGCCAAGTAGTTCGCGCGCACGCTCGGATTGATGCGACCTTCGAAGTTGCGGTTACCGCTCAACACGGCGCTCGCCACGAGGTCTGCGCTCCTGATGGCGTCGACGATGTCGTCGTTGAGCGGACCCGAGTTCCCGATGCACGTCGTGCAGCCGTAGCCGATGAGATAGAAGCCGACCTGCTCAAGGTACGTGGTAAGCCCCGCCTTGTTGAGGTAGTCGGTGACGACCTGCGAGCCAGGCGCGAGGCTGGTCTTGACCCAAGGCTTGTTCTTCAGGCCCTTCTCGACTGCCTTCTTCGCGAGCAGGCCTGCGCCGATGAGCACCGAGGGGTTCGAGGTATTCGTGCAGCTCGTGATAGCGGCAATCACCACGTCGCCGTGCGTGAGCTCTTCGCCGGATCCAATCTTGGCCCGTGCTGCAAGCTTGTCCGGTGCTGCGCCGTTGCCTTCGACGTACGCCTCGGCCTCAGCAGCCGCCACGTCCTTGCCGATCATGCCCACGAGCGCCTTGCGGAACGCGCGCTTCGACTGCGTGAGGTCCACGCGGTCCTGGGGGCGCGAAGGGCCCGCAATGGACGGGACCACGGTAGCGAGATCGAGCACGAGCACGTCGGTGAAGCGCGGCTCGGGTGATTCCTTGGTGCGGAAGAGGCCCTGTTCCTTCGCGTACGTTTCGACGACCTCAATCTGCTCTTCCGAGCGGCCGCTTGACCGCAGGTAGTTGAGGGACTCGTCGTCGATGGGGAAAAAGCCCATCGTGGCGCCGTATTCGGGCGCCATGTTCGCAATGGTCGCGCGATCGGCAAGCGAGAGCTGATCGAGACCATCGCCAAAAAACTCTACGATCTTTTCGACCACGCCCTTCTTGCGCAGCATCTGCGTGACGGTGAGCACCAAGTCGGTGGCGGTTGCCCCCTCAGGCAGCTTGCCCGTGAGCTTGAAGCCAATAACCTGGGGTAGAAGCATCGCCACCGGCTGGCCGAGCATGGCCGCCTCGGCCTCGATGCCGCCCACGCCCCACCCAAGCACGCCTAGGCCGTTGATCATCGTGGTGTGCGAGTCAGTGCCCACCAACGTGTCGGGATAGGCCACCGTACGACCATCGATCTCACGCAAGAACACCACGGGCGCCAAGTACTCGAGATTGACCTGGTGAACGATGCCGGTCCCGGGCGGCACAGCGCGGAAATCCTTGAACGCCGTCTGCCCCCACCTGAGGAACTGGTAGCGCTCCTGGTTGCGCTCGAACTCGATCCGCACGTTGTCTTCGAAGCTGCGCAGATTGCCGTAGCTGTCGACCTGCACGCTGTGGTCGATGACGAGATCCACGGGTTGCAGCGGATTGATGCGCTGGGGATCGCCGCCAAGCTCGGCAAAGGCCTCACGCATCGTAGCGAGATCGACGACACAGGGGACGCCCGTAAAATCCTGGAGCAACACGCGCGCCGGACGGTAGGCAATCTCGAGGCTCGGTTCGGCGCTCGGATCCCAGTTGGCCACGGCCTCGATGTCAGCCCGAGTCACCGTCTTTCCGTCCTCGTTGCGCAGCAAGTTCTCGAGCAACACGCGAATCGAGTACGGCAACGTGGCGACGCTGCCCACCTTCGCTCGCGTGAGTGCATCGAGCCGAAAGATGTCAACGGAGCGGCCCCCTATGGTTAGGGTCGCGCGACTCTGGAAGCTGTCGTTCGTGGTCGTCATACATAGGCGTTTACCACAGCTGTTTCGCGCCTCAAGGGAGTCTTTCGGTTCGCTCGGACCTCGTGTACCCAAGCTGAGCTTGCGAGCTGACAAAGCTTCCCTTGCCCTTTCGTCTAGCCGTCCTTCCTCCCCACATACACACGCTTACTTTCTCGCAGCCTTTCGGAGCGCAACTGTCTCGACGTTTCGTCCCGAGCTGGACACAAGCACCCGGAAGCGCTACACACTGCATGCGTTTTCGGCGCGGTAGCCAAGTGGTTAGGCAACGGTTTGCAAAACCGTCATACACCGGTTCGAATCCGGTTCGCGCCTCCGGAAGACCCCAGCCAGCATTGTGCCAGCTGGGGTTTTTTACGTTGTAAGCAACGACCCATGCGCAGCGATGTGGTTTATCGCAAAGGGCACACGTAGCCGCGAGACCAACAGCCTGGGATTCTAGGCTCTGGTATTACCGGCCCCTCAGCGCAACCGGGTCCTCGATGAAAGCGCGGCGAGGGTGAGCCAAGCACACAGCAGCACGGCCAACGCGCCTTTCACTGCGCTCGCAGCCTGCATCGGCGGCCTTTGCGGTGGATTGGCTGGCCTGTTCGTAGCCCTGGGCGACTTCGGCGCAACTTGGCTGTGGCTCCCGTTGTGGCGGGATCGCGGCAGCTATTTCGCGCGCATCCTCAGCCTGTCGGTACCGCTCGGAGCCTTGCTCGGCGCCCTCCTAATGGCCTTTGTCGCGCTCTCCTATCGAAGCATCGCGCGCACAGGTCGCTCGCCCGGCAAGTTGTGGCCGTTGCCCCTGGTCCTGGCGTCGGTCCCGCTGTGGCGCCTGCTTGCGCTCAAGCTCTGCTCGGGCGGCATGATGTCGCGGCTCTCTTTTCGCACAGCGCTCGAATGGGGCCTCAGCCTCGCGTTTCCAGCGTTGCTCTACCTGGGCCTCATCTGCGTGGGCGCCGGCATGCGCGCCCTGCGTACCCACCACAAAACGGCCCGGCTCGGCGCTGTCTGCCTATTCGGTGTGGCATTTGCGCTCGGCAAGCTGAACCAGACGTTCTTACCAAACCTCTACGACTACCTGCACGCATCGCTCGCGGTAGTCACTTGGTTGAGCGCGGCGCTCGGCTTCTACGCGCTGACACTCGAACCGCGGGCGGATCATCTGGTACGTACAGTCCTCAGGCCAGTTGTTTCCCGGACACTCGGCGCGGCACTGACGCTGATTTTGCTGTCGAACCTGCTCACGCTCGACCACAACCTCAACGTGCGGGTCGCCATGTTTGACCCGCGTTCTGCGACGAGCCGCGTCTTGTTGACCGGGCTCAATCCGGTCTTGCTCCTATGGACGCAGCACAAGCGAGAAGAACGAACTCGCAACGCTCGTAAAAGTGCCGACGCAAGCCCGCGGCGCTACAGCGACCTGCCTTCCACGCCCGGCGCGCACCTGGTTATCGTCACGATCGATGCCCTGCGCGCGGACCACATGTCGAGCTACGGCTACGCACGCGACACCTCACCCGAGCTGAAAATCTTTGCAGACGGGGCCGTCCAGTTCGAGCGGGCATACGCTCAAGCGCCGCACTCGAGCTATTCACTGAGCTCGCTCCACACCTCGGAATACGTGCACGAGGTAGTCGAGATAGGCAACCCGTTGCCGGAAGCCACGCTAGCGAGCACGGTCGCCCAATACGGCTACCACACCGCTGCGTTCTTCACCGATGGCATTTTCCACACGGACGGCCACCGCCTCGCTCGCTACCGCGACAGCGCATTCGGCTTCGCGCTCTTCGATCACACCAACCGCGAATCGGAAGACCAAACAGATCGCGTGTTAGTCGAGATCGAGCGCATCAAGCAGCAGGGCGAGCCTCCAAGCTTGCTGTGGGTGCACTACTTCGACGTCCACGAGCCCTACGAAGAGACAACCTTTGGTACGGGCGAAATGGATCGCTACGACAGCGAGATCAAGCACGTTGACCGCGAGGTCATGCGGCTACTTCGCGCCCTGGACGAGCGCTTCGAACGCGAGGTCATCGTCGCCATCACCGCAGATCACGGCGAGGAATTTCGGGAACACGGGGGCGTCTACCACGGCTCGACGCTCTATGATGAGCAGGTGCGCGTGCCACTCATTCTGCGCGCTCCGGGGTTACCCGCGTCACGCATCGCTTCACCCGTCGAGGTCATCGACATTGCGCCGACGCTGCTGGGCGCGGCTGATATTCCTGTTCCGTCGAGCATGCGAGGCCGCGACCTGCGCGCGCACGCACTCGGCCAGGGCCCGGAAAACAGCGCCGCATTCTCGGCCGTGCTCACCAAGCGCATGGCGGTGAAGTGGCCTTACAAACTCATTGCGGACCTGCGATTCGGGCTTTTTGAGCTCTACGATCTGAGCCAAGACCCCGACGAGCGCCGCAATCTCGCTTCGAGTGAGCCTGAAAAGCTCACTGAAATGCGGGATCTCATCTACAACTGGCTCGACTCCCTGGAGGTCACTCCCGGCGGAAACAACGTGGTCGAGACACAAAAGGATGCCTGGACTCGCGCCATTGCCTGGGGGCGCTTGGGCGACCGCCGCGCCGTGGAGCCGATGTCGAAGCTCTTGCTCGATACCCAGGCTCCGACCCCGATGCGCATGGAGGCCGGCCAGATCCTCGCCAAGCTTGCGGACGAGAGCTGCGCATCCGCGCTGGTGGCAGGCATGGATACCACGCCCTTCGAGGTGGCCGCCGAGGCAGCCATCGCGCTTGGCCGCATGTACGATCCGCGCGCGCGCGACGCACTGAAAGGCCTCGTGCATGTCGAAGACCCCTTCGTTCGCGCTCGGGCAGCCGTCTCACTGGGGCGTCTGCGTGATGTGGCCGCTGTGCCCGCGCTCATCGACGCTCTGTGGGCCGCGCCTACGCAGTACGAACGCGAAGAAGCTGTGCGCTGGCTTGGGCGCCTGCGTGACCGGCGGGCGCTCGAACCTCTGTTGAGCCTGCTACCCGAGTTTAGCCTACGCTATCTCGTCACAGTGTCGCTCGGCCTCATCGGAGATTCGCGCGCATTTGCGCCTTTGTCCGAGATGATGCGCTGGGAAAGCCACACGAATATCCGCGACGAGCTCGTGCGAGGCCTCGGCTATCTCGGCGATGAGCGCGCCCTTCCCTTGCTTGTCGAAGCCTTCGCACAGGAGCCGGTGCTCAAAAATCCGGGCGAATCCTTGGTTCGCCTGTCGGCCATCGAACACGGCGTCCTGGGTGGCACAGACTTCTCGCCTACCACACCGGACCTGCATGGTTTCGGCGACTGCCGAGCAGCCGAGTATTTTCACGATTGGGACTATCTGGAGCGCACCACCTGCGCGCAGATAGCCAAGCGCGCCACAGCCTCCCTGCGTCTACCGCGCTCCCGTACGCACTGGAAGCGTGGTGCAGAGCTCGTGCTTCGCGCCCGTCGCGCCGAAGGCTCTGATACGGGTTCGCTCAACGTCTCGCTCAATGGAAAGCCGCTCGCCACGTTGAGCGTAGACGGCTCATATCAGGAGTTCAGACTGGAAGTCCCAGCGAGTTCGCTGACCGGCGCAAGCGTGCACCTCGAACTCGAAATGGAAGCGCCTCCGTACGTTGTCATCGATCACGCACTGCTCATTCCGCGCCCCGAAACCACGGCTCCATCACTCAACTAAGTCGTTGTCCCAGGCGCGCGACTCGTCGATAATGAACGGTCGGTCGCAGAGCCGGCGCAGAGCCTAGGCGAAACGAAAGCCACGCAGTACGCGCAACGTTTCTCCTGCTTCGCCAGCAGGCTCAAGCAGTGCGACGACCATTCCCTCTTCATCGAAGCCGACCACGACCGAGGTCTCGCTGTCGTCACGCTTCACCGAGTCGAGAACACAGTGCTTCGGAATCGCGCGACCGTGCTGAGCGTGGGTCTTCCCCTCCGCCGACAGCGTCACGTGACTCAGTCTGCGTGCGACATCGGTGAGCGGGACAAGCTTCGAGCGCATCTGTATGCGCAGCTCCTCACTCTCACGGGCGCCACGCAAGTCTGCGAAAGACTGCGCGCCCGCCAGAGAGAAGAAGCCGCTCTCGAGTCGCCGTAACGCCGACAAGTGCCCGACCGTACCGAGTGCTTCAGCCAAATCACGCCCGAGTGAGCGTACGTAGAAACCCTTGCTGCATTGAATGTGGAGGTCTATCTCGTTCTCGCGCACATCCAAGATTTCCAAGCTGCGCACGCGCACCGTACGCACAGGTGCTTCCACGACTTGTCCCTTGCGCGCGCTCTTGTACAGCGCTCTTCCTTGCACCTTTACGGCACTCACTGCGGGTACCTGCTGCTCAATCTCGCCCACGAACCGAAGCGCGACCTCCCTCACCGTCGCAAGCGACAGCGCGGGAACCGGACGTTCCTCGACCACGCTTCCATCCGCATCGAGGCTGTCGGTGGCCTGTCCGAGACGCAGCGTCGCGGTGTACACCTTCTCTGCCGCGGTCAGGTGATTGACGAGCTTCGTCGCCTCCCCGACCACGAGCACGAGCACTCCCGTTGCCATCGGGTCCAGAGTCCCCGCGTGGCCTATTTCACGCGTGCCAAGGGCGCGGCGAGCGCATGCAACCACATCGTGAGACGTGACCCCGATAGCCTTGTCGACCACGAGCACGCCATGCGGTGCATCACTTTGTGTCGTCACCGCTCTTGATCTCACTCAAAATGGCTTCCATCTCGCGCCCTCGGTCGATGCTCTCGTCCCAATAGAAGCGCAAGTCCGGCGCGTAGCGGAGCTGTAGACGCTGGGCGAGCTCTCGGCGCAAGAAGCCGCGCGCACGATACAGCGCGTCGATCAACGACTTGCGCGCTACCTCGCCAGCTTCGACATCCAAGAGGCGGACGTACACTTTCGCCAATTTCAAGTCGTCCGTGATGCTGACGGCCGAGACGACAGCCTTCTGCGCCCCCGGGTCGTGAACCTCGCCGCTGAGCAGCAGGAGCATCAGCTCGCCTCGCAGAGCGTCGCCGACTTTCTGGCTCCGCTTGCCGTCACCCTTCTTCTTCGTCGCCGCCATCGTCTACCCACTGGTCAAGTTGAAGATCGTCGTCGCTTGAGCTGCCTAAGGCGGCTCCAAGCCCGGCGCCCAAGTCCACGTACTCCACGCTTATCGCCTGCTCCACAAGCTCAGCAGGCGTAGCCGTAGCGGCAAAGCCCACAAGCTTGTCGAGCACCTGTCGCGCATGGCGAGCGTCGTTACTTACGAACGCAAATCCGAGCGTCGCGCGACGGTGGACATCGTGGTCTGCAACCTCAGAGGCCGCCACCTGGAATCGTCCGCGCGCGCGCTCGAGTATGCTCTTCACCACGGAGCGCTTCCCCTTGAGGGAGTCGTTCCATGGGAGCGCGAGCACGATTCGACACAGGCCCACCACCATGATTTACACCTTAGAGGTAGGCCCGAAGGCGCCCGACGCGAGGCGCGCTGAGGGTGCTAAGGCATGCGCGCTCGCACGCGCACACCTCAGAGCTGCGTAGCGACCTGCTCGAGCTCGAAGCACTCGATGATGTCGCCCTCCTTGAAGTCGTTGAAGCCTTCAAGCGAGATACCGCACTCGTAACCTGCTGCCACGTCGCGGACATCGTCCTTGAAGCGGCGCAGAGCCTTGACGTTGCCCTGCCAGACCTGAACCGAGTCGCGCACGATGCGCGCCTTGCCGTTGCGCTGGATCTTGCCGTCCTGCACGTAGCTGCCCGCGATTGCGCCGATCTTCGGAATCGTGAAGACCTGCCGTACCTCTGCCTTGCCGAGCGGCTTCTCGACGAAGCTCGGAGCCAGCATGCCAGCCATGGCCTTCTTGACCTCCTCGACCGCCTCGTAGATGACGCGGTAGAGGCGGATGTCCACACGCTCGGACTTGGCGACTTCGGCCGCCTTGCCTGCAGGCCGAACGTTGAAGCCGAGCACGATGCAGTTAGAGGCAGTGGCGAGCGAGACATCGCTCTCCGTAATGCCGCCGACGCCCGTGTGGATGATGGTGACCTTGACCTTGTCGGTCGACAGATCCGTGAGGGCCTTGACCAACGCCTCGATAGAACCCTGCACGTCGGCTTTGACGATGAGCTTGAGCTCATGGACATCACCGCTCTGCATCATCTGGTGAATCTGCTCGAGACCCATGCGCGACTGCGTGGGCATCGCTTGAGACTCAGCGCGCTTCTTCGTGTCCGCAATCTCCTGCGCCTTCTTGGCGTCGGTGACTACGTAGAGCTTCTCGCCCGCACTCGGAACCTCAGACAAACCGAGGATTTCGATGGGGGTCGCGGGCGGCGCCTCACGAAGCTGACGACCACGGTCGTCGGTCATCGCCTTGACCTTGCCCCATGCCTGGCCCGCTACGACCAGCTCACCGACGCGCAACGTGCCGTTTCGCACGAGCACGTTGGCGACAGGACCGCGGCCCTTGTCGAGGTAAGCCTCGAGCACGACGCCCTCGGCCGGAACCTTGATGTTGGCCTTGAGCTCGAGCATCTCCGCCTGCAAGAGCAACTTCTCGAGCAACTCTGGGATGCCCTGACCGGTGTGAGCCGAGACGTGCTGGAACATCACGTCGCCGCCCCACTCCTCGGACTGTAGACCGAGCCCAGCGAGGTCACGCATGATGGCCTCAGGCTTGGCGCCTTCCTTATCGATCTTGTTGACCGCGACCACGATGGGCACGCCCGCTGCCTTGGCGTGCGCCACGGCCTCACGTGTCTGGGGCATGACGCCGTCGTCCGCAGCTACCACGAGGATGACTACGTCGGTCGCTTCTGCGCCGCGTGCGCGCATCGCCGTGAACGCCTCGTGACCGGGCGTATCGAGGAACACAATGGTCCCCTTCTCGGTCTCAACGCGGTACGCACCGATGTGCTGCGTGATACCGCCCGCCTCACGTGCTGCCACGCGCGCCGAACGGATTTTGTCGAGCAAGGAGGTCTTGCCGTGGTCGACGTGCCCCATGACCGTAACGATGGGTGCACGAGGCTCGTAGCCTGTCAGGTCCGCAGAAATCTCACCGCGAGCTGCGGCGATCATGTCGTCGGTACTGACGGCAACGTTCTCGACCTCGTATCCGAACTCGCTGGCGAGAATCTTCGCCGTGTCGGCATCGAGCTTCGAGTTGATGTTGACGCCCGTCATGCCGAGCTGCACCAGCTTCATCAAGACTTCGGTCGCCTTGAGGCTCATGCGCTGGGCGAGCTGCTGCAAGCTGACCTGATCCTCGATGCGGATCAGGCGCTTCTGCGCGCTCGGCGTGGTGATGAGCGTGCTGCCACCCTTGCGGCCTGGAGCGAGCTTACGCGCACGTCCGGGACGACCGCCAAGGCCCATGCCGCCTTGAGCACCACGGGGCTGAGGACGACCGGGCGCCCCAAGGGCCGCACGACCGAGTTCGCGACGCCGCGGGGGAATCGCTCCACCGGGTCCGACGCCACCGAGCCCCCCCAAGGGAGCGTTGTGCTGCGCAACGATGCGCGACACCGCCTCGGAGGACAGACGCGGAGCGCTGGGCCCAACGGTGTTGCCGCGGGCCACGACGCCCGGCGGTAGGTGAGTGTGTCCGAGGCGCTCGGACGCCGGGGGCAGCGACGAGGGACGACGCATATCCGTGATGGGCATGCGCGGCTCGTGTCGACCCTGCACCAAGGCCTGCGGCCTCGGCGCGATCACCTGCGGCACAGCGGCCGGAGGCGGCACAGCAGAACCTTCCGCCTGCTGGGCATGGGATTGAATGCCCTGGGGCGCCCGCTGAGGGGCCTGGGCGTGAACTTCGCGTTGTGCGACAGGCTCAGAAGGCGCTCGCGCCTGAGGGGATGCCTCAGACGACTTGGGCGCTGCCGCCTGCGGAGCAGGACTAGACACAGATGGTGGCTCTTTCTCAGGCGCCGGGGCGGGCACCGCAGCCGGAGGCGTTGACTGCTCGTAAGCAGGCTGAACGGGGGTAAATGTTGTGGTCGCGACAGGGGGAGCCACCGGTGCCGGGGCTACTCGAACGGATTCCGCGGACTCGGACTCAAAGGACCTGTAGTCGTCCTCCTCGTACTCGGGCTCGGGGTGACGGCGTGACGACGCAGAATCGACAGGTGCGGGCTCGTAGGTGGCCGCTCCCGCAATATCGTCGCGTTGTTCATCCTCACGCTTTCCAGCGGGGCTCGCAACGGCACGCCTGCGCACAACCGTGGGACGAATCCGTTCCTCCACGGTCGTCGCCTGCTTGTCCTTGTCGAGGGCGCGCTTAATCCGATCCACCTCAGCGGGTTCCAACGCGCTCATGTGATTGCGCACTTGAATCCCCAGAGAGGCGATCTTGTTGACCAGCTCTCGGTTGTCGAGGCCCAGCTCCCGGGCAACCTCGTATACCCGAACCTTGATCATCCATCCTCCGAAAGCCCGGCGAGCCACCGAGCAGAAGCCGCTATCTCACGCGCGATATGCGCGTCGAGAATCGCAAAAAAGCCTAGTGTTTCTTTGCCTGTCAGGTGACCGAGCGTCCGCTTGTCGGAGAGCTCGATCACGGCCACGCCCTGCGCGTTTGCCAGATAAACCAAATCGTCACGGCGGCCCGCCGCGTCCTTCGCTACCAGAAGAAGCGAGGGTGCGCCACCCAGAAGGGATTCGCGCACGGCGTCGGTTCCTAGAACAGTTTGTCGGCGCCGAAGCGCAGACAGCAACAGGCCCTGGATCCGTTTTTCGACCTGCACAGCCGCAAGACGTGCAAGTTCTTCAATATCTGTCGAGATTTGCGCTTTGAAGACGCGCGAAAAACCGCCCCGCACAGCGCGAGCCAGGCATGCTCGCTTGGGATGAATCCACGCACCATGGCCGCCGAGGCGCCCAGCCAGGTCCGGAATGAGGACGGGCGTGTGGTCTGGGACATAGACGAAACGATACAACTCCGCGCGCGAGCCCGCCTCACGGCACCCTGCACAGGTCCGTTCCGCGCCCACCGCTGAATCGTCTCGCTCGCTTGTCACAACTTGCACGCTTCTTCCGCCCCTCCCCTCAGTTTCCGGATTCCTGCTCCACAAACTGAACAATCCCCTCGCGGACGACAGCTGCTCGACGCTGGTCGAGACCGGTTCGAATCGCGAGCCTATCTACGTCTGTTTCGTCGTAGAGCTGCTCCACGGACTTGTAGCCCGCGCGATTCAGCATTTCCGCAACGCGCTCGGTCACGCCCCGAACCAGGAGCAAACGCTCGTGGTCCGAAAGCTCATTGAGCTGCGCCCTGGCATTGGCAAGGGTCTCTTGCCGAAGGATCTCGAGTGCATCCACCGCGGAGCTCTTGATGCGCTCAGCGTTGCCCACTCCACCCAGTCCAGGAATACTTCCGAGTTCCTGGTCGCTGGCCTCAGCCACTTCGTCCAAGGTGCGGAAACCGAGCTTGTACATCGTCTTGGCGAGGTTTTCGTCGACGCCCTGCACGCGAAGCAGCGCGCTGATGGCATCTTCCTCGATCTGGCGGAACTTGGACTCGCTGATAATGTCGAGCTTCCAGCCCGAAAGCTGCGAAGCAAGCCGTACGTTCTGCCCCCGGCGGCCGATGGCGAGCGAAAGCTTGTCGTCAGGCACCACGAGTTCCATGCCGTTGTTGGCTTCATCGATGATGACGCGCATGACTTCGGCAGGCGCGATGGCATTACAGACGAAACGCGCAGGATCACGGTCCCATGGCACGATGTCGATCTTCTCGCCGCGCAGCTCTTGCACCACGGCCTGAACGCGCGAGCCCTTCATACCGACGCAAGCGCCTACCGGGTCGACGTCCGAATCACGGCTCGAAACCGCGATTTTGGAGCGTGCACCAGGCTCACGTGCGGCAGCCACGATGCGGACGATGCCCTCGTAAATCTCGGGCACTTCCATCTCGAACAGCTTCACAAGCAAGCCCGTATCGGTGCGCGAGAGAATGATCTGCGGACCACGCGCTTCGCGATCGATATCGAGGAGGAGCGCCACGATGCGGTCACCGGGACGGTAGCTCTCGCGCGGAGTCTGTTGACGCGCGGGTAAGACTGCTTCCGTACGCCCAAGATCCACGATGATGTTATTGCCGCGCTCGAACCGACGCACGATGCCGGTGACAATCTCACCGCGACGGTCTTTGAACTCGTTGAAGATGATGTCGCGCTCAGCGTCGCGTACGCGCTGAATGATGACCTGCTTGGCGGTCTGGGCAGCAATGCGACCAAAGCCCTGACGCTGCTGGCTGAGCTTGAGCAGATCACCGAATTCGCGGTCCTGCTGACGGGCGCGCTCGGCATCTTCCTTCAAGTAGAAGATCTGGAAGCCGAGTTCCTCACCCAGGTTCGCATCCAAGCCGTAACGCTTGGCCTCGACCGCTCCGATCTCGCGCTCGGAGTTGTCGACCTTCTCGACCACCGTCATGTACTGATAGAGGTCGACCGCACCGGTCTCCTCGTTGTACCGAGCCTCAAGCTCGCGATTGATGCCGAAGGTTCGCTTGGCCGCAGTCAGGATGGCTTGTTCCATCGTCTCGATCAGGATGCCCGGATCGATCCCTTTTTCTTTGCTGACCTGGTCAATGATGCTCTGCAGCGAGAGAGTGCCCTGTTGCATGGGATGATCACCTCTGGACACCGTCCGGTGTCCAATGTCGTTCGCGAAACTCAAAACACGTAGACCAGATGAGCCTTCGCGATCTCGGATAACGGAATGTCGAAATCGGTACCGGTCTCGTCGCGCAACACGACCAGACCGTCGCGCAAACCCACCAGCGTTCCGGTGAAAACTTTGCGCTCGGAAAGTGGACGTTTGGTTTGCACCTGAGCAATACGCCCGGTGAAACGCTCGAAATCTTGTGCTTTGACGAGGGGCCGCTCGATGCCAGGCGAGCTCACTTCCAAGCGATACCGGCTTGGCAAGAGCCCGCTGTAAGCTTCATCGTCGAGAACGCTCGAGAGCGCTCGACTCACGCGTGTGCAGTCTTCCAGGGTCACGCCGCCTACCCCATTCGGGAGAGTCTCGGCGTTGAGTACGTCGATGAGCACACGCAAAACAGGGCCGCCCTGCTCCGGCTGAAGGGTCACGTCGACAAGCTCTACCCCTTGCGCCGCACATACGGGCGCTGCGAGGCTTTCTAGCGTTTTCAGTTCGACGAAACTCTTCGGCATGCGTTGAACAGCATCACTCCCTCGCTGGGCTTGGAGACCAGCTAAGTCGCCCCCACGACAGCCCAGCGAGAAACAAAAAAGGCGGAACCCTGATGGGCCCGCCAGTTGGCACAAACCCTAAACTGTCGGGCGCAGGCCTAGCATGCGCCCCTTTGCCCTGCAAGCTGCGCTAGCTAGCCAGTCTCGCGTCGTTGCAGGCATCTCCGTCCCTGGCGGTTGGGATAGAGCGCGAAAAAAGCCGCCCGAAAGCGGCAAAGAAGTCTGGATGTACCAAGACGAAAGCGGACAGCGCGCTCAGATGGCGACGCGCGCAGAAACCGCAGGCATAGGCAGTAGGTTCACGCCGTAGCGCGTGATCGAACGCTCTGCAAAGGCATGGGCCATGGGGGTGTCGACGTCGACCCACATCGCATTGCCCACGGACACAGCCTTCATGGCGCCGCGCGCTGCCAAAGCCTGCACGCCATGGGACAGCGAACAGCCCAAGGGACCGTCCGCGCGCTCCAGCTCCTCGATGAGGCCTTCCGTGATCTTGAAGACACCCGTGTCGAGCGCGTGATACTCGGGAAGTTCCTTCGAGATCCTGATGATGCGTTCGCCATCCAAAAACACCTTTGTGGCGTCGGGGATGTCGATACAGCGCTCGATATCGAAATCGATGCCCAGCACCGCTTCTCCCGCTCGGAGCGGGTAGGCATCGATAGGCGCTATCAAATCGGGCGCCCAGAGATGGTCGCTCATCAACACGAAGGTTGGGCCTTGAACGAACTGCTTGGCCTTGAGAAGCGAGGTGCCATTGGGCTTCTCGTACTCATCGTTGCGCACAAAGCGGATGTCCAAGTTGAACTTGTAACGGGAGAGACCGCGCTCCAGCACGTCGCCCATGTAGCCGACGATGACGACAACTTCGTCGATGCCCGCGCGCTCGAGATTGCGAATCGCTCGAACGATCAGAGGAAAGCCCGCGACACGCTTGAGAGGCTTGGGAAAACTGAGTCCGCTGACCAGTCGCTCGCCTTTGCCTGCCGCTAGGATGATTGCTCTTCTCATGAATCTCCCCTGGTCCCACATCTAACCACACGGTGGTCGATCCGCCACACACCCGTGAATCTTCGTCACACCTGCTGTTGCCGCGTTGCATCACTAAGACAGAACAACGGCTTATTTCTCGGGGCTTTAGGCGGCTGATGTCTTACTTCATTGTTCTCAAAGCAAACGGCATGCCGTGTGTTCAGAGAGTTTCACGGCTCAAACAAGCCGCAAAAACACCGCGCAGTGGCCACTCAGGCCCAGCCGCGGTTTTGGAACACCAACGTCGTGCGCCGCGTAGTCCGAAATTGAGACACGAGTGCAGCCACGCTGAGCGACGTCATCACCGAAACGCGCAGCAGGACATAGAGCTCAAGCCGGTCGAACGCCTCAAAAATCGCAAAAAGATACGCGTGCGGCGCGAGCGAGACTGACATCCAAAGCTGCATGGGAGCGCGATTGTGGACGCGATAGGCTTCGACACTCTCGACGCTTCGGGCGACATGAACCCGGACGACGCGCCTTGCTGCCAGAGGTGAAAGAGACAAGCGCCGACGGTCACGAGCCCCACCAACATATCGGCCGTACCTTCCAGCGCTCACCCGAACTCGAATTGCATGCTCTTGGCGCGCGCCAGGATGCCGTCTGCGCCGTCCATGATCGTCGAGGCCCAAAGCAAGCCTGCCCCCCGAACCATGGCCCGCGGCGAGTCTTCTACCCAGCACAGACTCGCAGCGATGCCTCAATCGCCGCCCCGAGGCGATTGCCAAAGGAGCGCTGAGCGCAGCGCGATGTTAGATCCAGCGTTCAGGTGTCCCGCACTCCACCGCCTTCCCCCGTTGCGCCTCGCTGGCCGCTCGTCGTCACGCTCGCGCTGTCGTTGCTCCTTCATGCAGCGACGCTGTTCGTGATGGCCGAATTCCTCGTGGTTCCTGCGCTCGACATCGAGTTTCAGCTGCCGATGGATGTGGAGTTCGGGATGACCGAGCAGCTTGCCGTCGACCCGAGTGTCGCAGGGACGGATTCACAGGAAGCGGCCGAACCCGGAGCAGAAAGCGAGCTGGCCGGGACCCCGCAGGAGCTTGCCGAGGACCCGCCAGCCCCGAAGCCGGCTCCGAAGCCGAAGCCCCCCAAACCACAACCTGTGGCGCCGGACGCACTGGGGAGTGAAGAGGCTTCACGCTTGCCTGCCGGTACGCAGATCGCAGTTCGCGTGGACATGACGCGGATTCGACGCTCGCCCCTCGCGCAGGATGTTCGCCTTCTCTTGGCAGCGATTCCGGATTGGAAAGCGCTGCTCGATGGCTCCGGCATCGATCCAGTCGAGCAGCTCGACCGCTTCATGATCGCTACACCAAACCTGCAGCGCTCAAAGATCGTTGTGGCCGGCCGCTATCTGGGTGGCGAGCAAGTGGTACTCGACGCCATCGCTCGCCTAGCTCAGGCCCAGGGCGCGACGGCACCCCTTCGTACGCAGCATGGTGTGCGCATTGCTAACTGGGCCAATCCGGACATAACCCCGCGGGTCATCGCCTTGGTCGGACCTGAGCATTTCACGATCTCGCGCGAAGAAGACCTACCCCGCGTGCTTGCCGTCGCCGCCGCGCGCGCAGGCCAAAAAGCCAAGGCCTCCGGGGACGCAGGTGTCGCAGCCGAACACCCGGCCGATGCGCTGTTGTCGATGGAAGACGGCGAAGGCCTGTCTGTGGAGGTAGAGGGAGCCGAGCAGTTCGTGCGCCGAGCGACGCGGGGGGTGCCCACAAAGCTGCGTTTGTCCGCGGTGGAGAAAGCTGGCCCTCGCCTTGAGCTACGCGGCCGACTCAACTTCGCCGATGCGGAAAAGGCGGCGGATGCTGCCCAGTTCTGGGACACCCTGCGCGAAACCTACGGGCGAAACATGCTGGTATCGATGCTCGGTCTGGCGGAGCCCTTGAAGCAAGGGACCATCGTGACCAAGGACACCGAAGTTGTGCTCAGCATCGAGCTTCGGGTCCAACAAGCTCAGCTCATCCTCGGCTACCTACGCGAGCTCGTGCGCCCGGCGCAACAGCTGCCGACAGGTGGCGCAGTACCCGCCGGAGCGCCTGTCTCGCCCTGAATGCCGGAGTTAACCCTAGACGCGGCTTAAACGAAAACACCGCCCTTGCAGGCGGTGTAAACGTGAACGCCAGATGATGACGTCCTGACTAGCGAAAGCACTCGCTAGCCGGGTAGCTCAGACCATGTCCTTGAGCTTCTTGAGCGCGGTTGCGCGGATCTTGCGCGAAGCGGGCTTCGCCGGGAAAGTGACTTCCTGGCCGGTAAAGGGGTTGATGCCCTTGCGCTTGGCCTTCGCGGGGATGTTGCGGATCTTGAGCT
>CAZEWA010000034.1:0-13106 GCA_964515685.1 uncultured Polyangiales bacterium
AAGCCAGGTCGGATTCGAGCAAGCAACCAGCACGCGTGCGCCTATTTGACCGCAGGACAGGCAAAACTCGAGCACGGCCCGCGCGACTTCCTCAGCAGGCGACGAATCGAGCCGAGTCGTATCGAGAAGCACACTTACGCTGTTTTCGCGAAAGCACTGGCGTGCCGCCTCTTCGAGCACCTCCGTGAGCGCATCCGCTTCGATGGGTCCGTTGAGAAAAACACAGCAGCAGCGTGGAGCAAGGCGGAGCGTGATCTGACTCGCCAGCACCCCTCGACGCAGGCTCCTTGAAGTGCGCTCGTCGCGACCTGAGCAATAGCCTTCCATCAGCACCATGGTGAGGTCATCCGAGAACAGCGCCGGGCTCTCCATGCCCGCCTCGCTCAAGGCCGCTAAAAGCGCTTCACGCAGCGCTAACGCCGCGGACGGCGTCACCCCGAGCGCACCAGCTCGCTGCCCTAGCGACGACAGGAGTCCGTAGAACTCTGCGCGCGCGGCTCCCGGGTCCGCAAAGGCGGCTTCCGCCAAGCAGTGCAAGATAGGTCGCACCTCGTTCGCAAGCTCAGCGCCCAGGAGGCCATCTTCTCGAAACGGGACGCGCAGCCGGAATGTCTGCTCGAAGCACGCAAGCATCGCTTCCATGGGCAGGGGGGTACGAACGCCAGACATGGGCTCCCATCGGTGGTGAAACCCACCTTGCCACGGCGTCTCCCGCTTTCAATCGTCCGAGACGCCCACGACACGTACTGGGGTGAACGGATGCGCATGGATCGAGCGCCAGGCCCCATTCGGTGGTAAACGGCGTATCCATGGCCGCCACGATCCTGATCGTAGACGACGAAAAAAACATCCGCAGAACGCTCCATATGGTGCTCTCGGGTGCCGGCTTCGACACGCTCGAGGCTGGAAGCGCGGAAGAAGCGCTGACCGTCCTCGATGAGCGGGAAGCAGACCTCGTCATTTTGGATCTCAAGCTGCCCAAGATGAACGGCCTAGAAGCGCTGGCCAAGATCCGGAGCCGCCCTGAATGGACGCGGATTCCAGTGATCGTGATAAGCGGCCACGCGTCCGTTGCCGAAGCCGTCGAAGCTGTCCAAATGGGCGCTACCGACTTCTTCGAAAAGCCCTTGGACCGCGACCGAATCCTAGTGAGCGTGCACAATGCGCTCACCACTTCCAAGCTGCGGCGCGAGGTCGAGCGGCTTAAAGAAGGCAGCGCCCAACGCTACGAAATGATCGGCCAGAGCGCTGTCATGCGGCGTCTGTTCGTGGAAATCGAAAAGGTCGCGCCGACCCGCGGGCGAGTACTCATCACGGGCGAAAGCGGAACTGGGAAAGAACTCATCGCGCGCGCAATTCATCGCTTGAGCCCACGCAAAGAGCAGGCCTTCGTTAAAGTAAACTGCGCGGCCATTCCAACCGAGCTCATCGAGAGCGAACTGTTTGGCTATGAAAAAGGCGCCTTCACCGGAGCCATCGGCCGGAAAAAAGGGCTCTTCGAGCAGGCAAACGCCGGCACCCTCTTCCTCGATGAAATCGGGGACATGAGCCTCGATGCGCAGGCCAAAGTGCTCCGCGCCCTCCAAAGTGGTGAAATCACACGCGTGGGCAGCGAACAGACGGTCCACGTCGACGTGCGCGTGCTCGCAGCCACCAACCGGGACTTGGAAACTGCGGTAAGTGAGGGGCGCTTTCGCGAGGATTTATATTTTCGCTTGAGCGTCGTGCCGATCCGCAGCCCTTCTTTGCGCGAACGTCGTGAGGATATCTCTGCCCTCGCGTTGGCTTTCGCGCGCACGTTCTCCGCCGAGAACGGCATTCGTGAAAAGTCGATGGATCCCGAAGTGCTCGAGGCGCTGAGCGAGCGCGGATTCCCGGGTAACGTGCGGGAGCTGCGCAATGTGGTTGAGCGCATGGTGATTCTGAGCGGAGAGCACGTAACACTGGACGACCTGCCGCCAGAAGGCCGCCTGAGGGAGTCCAGCACCTACGTAGAAGCTCCCAGCTACGCGGAATCTCGTAGTGCGGTCGAACCTGAGCTCGTCCAGGGCTCTGGCGATAGGCTGACCCTGCGAGAATTCAGAGATAAAGCGGAAGCCGACTACATCCTCAGCACGCTCAAAGAGTTCGATTGGAACATCTCGCGCGCCTCAGTCGTGCTCGGGGTCGAACGCACGAACCTGCACAAGAAAATGCGGGCGCTCGGCATCAAGCGCGATGGATTCGAGAACTGATTTTCGCTGTTCGACGCCGCCAGCACGCGACGTCTCGTCTGGCCTAGAGCGCGACCTGCAGCGAACTTTCGGAGCCGACGGCCAGCCTCGAGCCTTGCAGCAACGTCTGCAACTGCTCGAAAGCGTAGGGCTTTGGCAGAAAGCCGATCTCTCCAACCTGCGCGCGCTCGAGCTGGGTTTGAGTCAGGTGATACGCACTCATCAAAATCACGCGCGTGCCTGGATGTGCAAACCGCAGACGCCGAGCGAGCTCAAGCCCGTCGATGCGCGGCATCATGAGGTCACAGACCACCACATCGACCGGCTGTCGCTTTAGAGTCTCGAGCGCATGCTGGCCGTCAGCCGCCTCGAACACCTCGTACCCCTCAAGCCTCATGCTGATGGATAGGCTGCTGCGATGGTTGGCCTCATCGTCCACGATGAGAATGCGCTGCTGCGACATGACGTCCTCCCACTAAAGGCACGCGGGGCGGGCTGCTGCTCGCTCGGTAGGTGCTGCCGGGCAGCACATAAAGTTCGCTCCGTCCCAAAGCAAGCGGTGTGCCGCATAGGCAAAGAGCAACGGCCCCTCGAAAACACTTGGCTTTTTCTTCTGGCCGGGCACCCGGCACCAAAGATCACTTCGCGATTGCAACCGCGCATCGCATATGTGAACGATTCGAACGCTGCTAGGAGCCGCGCGCAACGAAAGGCTCAGGCGTCAGCCCGACCAAATCACATTGAGGCGCTTCATCTTCCGCCAAAGGGTCGTGGAGCTCAGCCCAAGCAGCTCCGCAGCACGCTCCTTGTTGCCGTCGACCTCGCGCAGCACGTTCTCAATGGCTTTCCGCTCGGCATCGTCCACGACATCCTGCAGCGCGCGCCCGGGACTGTCAGCAGCAAGGGGTCCTAGGCCTGCAACATGGGCGCGCTCCTGGGCACGGCGCGACAGCTGGGCCTCCGGCGGAATTACGTCATCCCGTTGGACGATGCCGTTCACTGCCAACGCAACCCCCTGCTCGATCATGTTCTCAAGCTCGCGAATATTGCCCGGGAAGTCGTAGCTCATGAGGTAGTCCATGACGCCCTCTCCCACAGCTACATGCCGAGACATCTTGCGCGAGAACTTGTCGACGAAATGCTCGACGAGTTGGGGAATGTCCTCTGGGCGATCGCGCAAAGGCGGCAGGATGAAACGCGCGACGTTGAGTCGGTAGTAGAGGTCCTGACGAAACCTCTTCTCTTCGATGGACACCTTGAGGTCTTGATTGGTGGCCGCGACGATACGAACGTCCACGTGAATGGGCTTGTTGTCGCCCAGTCGCCGAATCTCGCCCTCTTGGATGGCTCGCAGCAGCTTGGCTTGGAAGGAGGGCGGGGTTTCGGCGATTTCGTCGAAGAAAAACGTCCCGCCATTCGCCTCTTCAAACAGCCCCTTACGCGCGCTCACTGCACCCGTGAAAGCCCCGCGAACATGCCCAAACAGCTCGCTCTCAAGAAGCGTTTCGCTGATGGCCGCGCAGTTGACCGACACAAACGGACGCGTAGACCGCCGACTGTTTGCGTGTACCGCGCGCGCAACGAGCTCCTTACCAGTGCCGCTCTCTCCGGTGATAAGCACCGTGGCATCTGTGGGCGCGATGCGAACGATGCGCGCCAATACATCCCGAACTGCGGCGGAGCGGCCGATGATGTTGTCGAACTTGTACCGCTCGCGAAACTCCGCGGCCATCACGCTCATCTCACCCGCTAGGCGCCGCTGCTCGACCGCCTTCTGCACGCGCAGCAAGAGTTCTTGCTCGGTGAAGGGCTTTTGGATGTAGTCGTGGGCCCCGATACGCATGGCTTCGACGGCGCTTTCGATGGTTCCGAAAGCGGTCATCAGCATGACTTCGGTAAGCTGAGAGATTTCCTTGGCGGCGCGCAGCACCTCAATGCCGTCGGTTCCACCCATCTTGAGGTCCGTCAGCACGAGGTCATAGACCTCAGACGAAAGCTTATCGACGGCGGCTTCGCCGTTTTCCGCTTCGTCCACATCATGCCCCGCCCCGCGCAACATCATTGCGAGCGTGGTGCGCATGTTGCGCTGGTCGTCGACAACTAACAGCTTGGCCATTTCACCTTGCCAGACGGTTGCACACATCGCGGATCGCGGACGTCTGCCTAGACGCACCGCCCCCCGATCCACGACGCCAGGCGGGTAGCCTAACATGAAGTTCAACGCATGGGAGGTATGCCGACATTAGGCCTGTGATCTTCTAATCACGCCATCAGAGGCTCAACCGCCGAAACAATGAGATCGCGAAGCTCAGCAGGAAACACCAAGCGCGGCCGAATCGCTCGCTTGTTGCGCAATTCCCTGAGCAAAAAGGAAACATCCCCCAATCGAGCCATGGGTCGATGACGAAGGGAAACCCAGATGGCACTCGAATCTGAGCCACTCTCCTCGGCGTAAGGCACGTCGGCCGGAACATCGAGCCAGACGTACAAGTCAGGACGAAAACCATTCCTCTGGGCGATGTCTGCCGCGACGCGATGGCACTCTTCCCACAGAGGTGCGCTCTCCTGATGATCGGGCAGCGGCAGCGTCTTGGACAGAACTCGACGCATGAAACGGCTACACAAATCAGCCAGCAATGGATCGGGCGCCTCTTGCCAAGCCGCGATGCAGGAGGTGAGTGCAGCATCGTCGAGGGCGAGGTAGTCCACTACCGTTGCGCTCTCACCTCTGGCGCCACGCACGAGAGCGTTCGGGACCGGCGCGAGGTGTGTTCCATCCTGCAAAACCTCGGCTGCGCGCGTGAAGATGGCACGCACCAGAACCTCAGCCGCCCGCACCGCCTTGTGGTGATAGACCTGCTGATACATGAAATTGCGGGCCAAAAAGAAGCCTTCGATGGGGGGAAGCCCCTTGCGGCCTTCGATGGCGAGCACGTAACGCACGCCTCCATCTTCAGCGGGAACCTCGCCAAAACACAGAGCGCGCAGGAGCCAGTCGAGATCGTAAACACCATACCGGACGCCGGTCATCATGCTGTCGCGCAACAAATAATCGCAGCGGTCGACGTCCAGCGTCCCACTCACCGCATGCCCCAGATAGCGAAGGCGGTGCTCTCCGCGGACAAGCTTCGCGACGCGTGCTGCACTTCCCGACGAGAAGCCTTCGAGCACGCGATGCACATCGGTGTCAGGGTGCGTGAGCAGTGCTTCGGTCCATTCCTCGTGCTTGAGGGCGCCTGGAGAAACATCTTCGTAGAGGTGCGAAAAGGGTCCATGGCCAAGGTCGTGCAGAAGCCCCGCTGCGATAGCTTCGATTTCGGTCAGTGGATCGATGCGCTGATCCACCGGCAGTCCACCGTCGACCTGCGACAGACGATCGAGGAGTCTTCCCATCACGTGCGCCGTTCCGACTGCATGGGCAAAGCGCGAATGCTCTGCCCCCGGGAAAACGAGGGAGGCCAGGCCCAGCTGACGCACCCGCCGCAACCGCTGCACTTCCGCGGTGGCAAACAGCGCATGCACCACGCGTTCCCGAGGACCTTCGAAGGCCACAAGACCATGGACAGGATCACGAAGAATCATAAGTTCAGTGTACCCGCGAGAGCGGCATCGCGAGTGTTCCAAACCGCGAATCACGGGGAACCCGATAACCGTCGAGCTTTCGAGAGGTGACGGCGACGACATCCTCGTGCCACAAAGGAATGACTGGCAGCTCACGCGCAAGTAGGTGCTGAACTTCGCGGTAAATCCGCGCGCGTTCTTTGCGCTCGACCGTAACGCGCCCAGCTTCGAAGGCCGCGTCGAGCGCGTGGTTGCGCATGCGAAAGCGATTGCCCCCTTCGCGCACGCCGACCTGGGGAATCCGCTCGCTCGCAAAGAACCAGCTCAACACGTGAGGCTCAAATACCTCTGGCACTTGCATGAGCACAATTTCGAAGCGCCCTCGAGCCAAATCTGCCAGCAAAGTCGCCGACTCGCTCGGTCGCACGTCGACATCCACGCCCAATTCGAGCCACATCGCCGCCAACGCTCGCGCGATGGAAACGGTAAACCTATCGCTGCCTGTGCGAATCGTCAGCGACAGGCGTCTTGTGCCCAAGGCGTCGCGCAGCAGTTGACGCGCTCGTTCCACATCGTGGGTGTAGCTGGGCGTGTCATCCGCATGCGCCCAGTGCCCCGGCACAATCCAGCTCGACGCCAGGCGCGCGCGCCCACCGAGCTTGTGCTCGATGATAGCTGTGCGGTTTAGGCCGTATGCGAGCGCCTGACGAACTCGTACGTCAGACAGGACACGATTCTCTAGGTTGAATCCGACATAGGTCGTGCCAACTCCGGGCGCCGAGCGCACCTCAAAATCCGGGCGCTGGAAGAGCGGGACGAGCAACGGGGAGATGACGTTGAGCGCCAGATCACCCGCACCCGCGAGCATCCGCAGGGCACGGGTGTTGTCGTCGTGCACCACTACAAAGCGAAGCTTCGCAAAAGGAAGTTCTTTCTCGAGCGCGTAGGGATTCTGCGTCAACAGCAGTTCGCCGCGCGTATGTGCGCTGAGCTGATAGGGCCCGGCGCCGACGGGCAATCCTGCCGAGGTTGCCGGACGCGCTGCATCTTCTGCGCGAAGAATCGGCATTTCGAGATCCGTCACGAACGTGGCGTGCGGAGAATCGAGCTCGAATAGCGCCTCGTGATCAGAAATCGCACGCACCTTGCGAATCCTGCGATACGTGCTCGCATAGCGACTCCGCACTTGGGGATCTACGAGAGCTCGAAACGTTGCGACCACATCGTGCGCGTCGAGCACGCTACCATCCGAAAAATGCAGGCCCTTTTTGAGCTCGACTCGATAACGGGACGCGTCTTCCACCACCACGCGCTCCGCCAAATAGGGCTCTGGCTCGAGAGTAAGCGGATTGATGCGAACCAAGGAGGCGTGTAATAGGCGTGAGAGCTTGAGGCCGTAGGCGTCGCCGACGAAACGAGGATCGAGTTGATCGGGTTCTCGAGGCAAGAGAACGACTGCGGCGCCGTCCGAAGCGACCGGTTCGTTCGACCCACAGCAGGCCAAGCAGACCCCAAGGATCGCAACCAAGCACTCGAATTTTTTCCCGAAGCGGCTAGCCTCGGTCCCATGTCTCTGCGGTACGCACTCCTTGCCTTGCCTTTGGCCGTGACCCTCGCCCTGGCTCCACTCGACGCGCGCGCGGAACCCCCTCAGGCGTTGGTGAATCGATTGTCGGAGCTGGTCCAAAAGGCGAATCTCGGAAACGGGATAGGCGTGGTTGTCGCCAACGCACTGACCGGAGACAAACTCTACACGCTGAACCCAGAAACACCACGCAATCCCGCATCCAACATGAAGCTGGTAACCGCAGCCACAGCGCTGCTGGAGCTTGGCCCAAGCTACCGGATGCGCACCACGCTTGCGGGCAGCATCGCGAGCGACGGTTCGGTGGACACGTTGGTCTTGCGCGGAGAGGGAGATCCGGCGTTCACGTTCGCCGATCTCTTATCGTTCGCACGCAAACTGACCGAGCTGGGCGTGAAGCGGGTCGAAAACATCGTGGTAGACGGCAGTTACTTCGACGATCGAACCCTGCCTCCGGCATTTGAACAGCAACCCAATGAGATCGCTTCGTTTCGAGCGGCGGTGGCCGCCGTCTCGGTTGACCGCAACGCGTTCGATCTGCGCGTTTCGCCGGGCCCATCTTCCGACGCCCCAGCCAACGTGATCCTGCGCTGCCCCGACTACTTCGCAGTGGAGTCGAGCGTCGTGACAACGGAGTCCGGCGCCCCCAAAATCATCGCGGAACAACGCGCACAAGGGGAGCAGCTGAGCCTCAAGCTCCGGGGCACCATGCCGCTCGGTACGCGAGGCGTCGCCTACGAACGGCGGATTGAGTCGCCCCTGCCTTACGCCGGTTACTGCCTGCGCGCGGCGCTGCGTTCACAGCGCATTTCCGGCAGTCTGCGCGTACGCACCTCGAATCCCCCGCCTGGCCTGCCTGTGTTAGCCGCCATCGATTCGAAACCCCTGACCGAGTTGCTCGGTCCCGTTGGTAAAAACAGCGACAATTTCTATGCGGAGATGCTTCTCAAGGTCATAGGAGCTCGCGCGCAACGCAGACCGGGCAGCTCGGCAGGCGGCGTAGAACGCGCTCAAGCCGCTCTCGAACAGTCCGGCGTCAAGCGCGGCGCGGCCACGATGGTCAATGGTTCAGGTCTTTTTAAAGGCGGATCTATCGCCCCCGAGCACCTGGTCCAGCTCCTCGTGCACATCTATACAGAGCCGGCACTGCGCTCTGAATACGTCGCGCACTTGGCCATCGCGGGCAGCGACGGAACCCTGCGCAATCGCCTCACAGACCTGCCCAAGCGTGGCATTGTCCGAGCGAAAACAGGCACCTTGGATGACGCGATTTCGCTGAGTGGCTATGTGTTAGGAAGGCGCCCTGACGAGGATGTCGCCTTCAGCATTCTCATGAACGGAATCGCCGGAAAGCAGTGGTTGGCACGCGCCCTCGCAGACGACATGGTGCGCGCCATCGTGGCTCACCTCTACGGCAAGGTCAGTCCTTGAGAGCTTTCCGTATCTTGCCGAGTGCTTGCTCCTGAAGCTGACGTATGCGCTCGCGCGACAGATTGTACTTGTCGCCGATTTCCTTGAGCGTGAGTTCCTCCTCGTCGTCCAGACCAAAACGCCAGCGCAGAATCCGCGACTCCATCGGCGAGAGCGTTCCGAGCAGACGCTGAACCTCATCGGTCCAAGCCTGTTGAACGAGCGTCTCGTGAGGCGAAGGAATGCTCTCGCTTTCCAGGAAATCCACGAACTTGCGGCCGTCTTCGTCGTTCACCGGACGATCGAGCGAAAACGGGGTCTCAGCCCAATACCCCTGCATCTTCTCGAGCTTGTCCTCCGCAATGCCCGTCTCTTTGGAGAGTTCCTCGGTGCTCGGGTCTTTACCGGTCTTCGAGCTGAGCGCTTGCGTCGCTTTCTGCACACGATTGAAGGTGTCGAGCATGTGCACTGGAATACGCACCGCCCTTCCCTTATCAGCCAAAGCACGGCTGATGGCATGGCGAATCCACCACGATGCATACGTGCTGAAGCGGTAGCCTCGCGTGTGGTCGAAGCGCTCTACGGCCTTCATCAGGCCTAAATTTCCCTCTTGAATCAAATCGATAAGAGGCATGCGTCCGCGGTTGTAGCGACGGGCGATGGAAACGACGAGCCTTAGATTCGCCGCGACGAAGCGGTTTTTCGCCTGTTTCTGCACACGTCTCGCGTGATCGATGTCTTCGACGTATTTGCGGAATGCGGCGGTCATCTGGACCTCGCCGCCGATCAAATCGCGCTCGTCTGCATATCGGCCAGCGAGGCGCCACACAGCCGCACAAGCGGTTTCTACGTAAACTCGGTCGCCATCGAGTTCGCGAAGCTTTACCGCAAGGTCCCAACTCAGCTTGTCCCATGCCTGTTGGTTTTTCTTGCCGAAGCGAGATGTGAGCGCGCTGGGAACCAGCTTTACCAGCTCGGCAAACTCTTCGGGCACCGGCTGTTGGTGTTCCACCAAACAGCGCTCCACGACAGACACCACGGTCTCGAGAGCGGGCGCGTACGCGAGCAACGAAGCCCAATACTTACGCTCCAGGTCTTCGACCAGCTTGGCAGCCTCAACTTCCTCATCGGGCTTGAGGACGCGATGCATCGCCATGTCGCGGAAGTAGCGCGACAGCATGGTGTCGCCAGCTGCCTTCTCGGCGGCTTTGCCCTCGGGCGCGCGCTCTTCTTCCATAGAAGAGAGCACAGCCTCGTCCGGCAGCTCAAATTCGGCGGATTCCAGCATTTCCTCGGCGTCTGCCGAAGATTCGCGCGCGGTTGCTTGAGCGTGATCGGTCATGGCGCCTCTTCTTTCCGTTCGGTTTGAGCGGAGGCGGCGATGCCCCCCTTTACGCGTGGCTTCGGAGTCATCTACGTTCCGAGCATCGTCGGCACTTCCGTCCCGCGCTCCCGAAAGACTGCGCCTGCCCTTCGCGCGTGGAGCGCGTTCGGTTGCACGTGTCGGAGGTCGTGTTCCTGCTCCAGACACCGCTCTGTTGCCTCTGGCTTTGGTGCTTTCGCTTCGCACGGGCTTCTCTTCTTCCGGGTTTAGAGACATAACGTCTAAGGACCACAACTCATTCTCGGTGTGCGGTTCCTCTTCCGACGCAACAGCACGATCCGGCCCTAAAACGTCTTCGATTTCGTCGTAGGCCACACTCACTGCGTTACCGGTTGAGAGGTAGCGTCTAGGATTTTGGGCAGTCACGTCGCTACGCTCCTTCTCGCATCCGTGGCGGTGCTTTGCGGTCTCTGCGGACGCTCAGCGTGCCTACCGCGATGTTCTCGTGGTCCGAAGTAGACCAATGCAAACAGCGTGCGCACCCGAGAACCCCGACGCGTGTGAGCGACGCCTCGTTGCAGAAGGCGAGCCTTTGCGCGTCCTTTGGGCGTCGCTTTGCCACCAGATTCGGCTGCAACCGCACAACATTTTCAGCGACCTGCCTTACGCGCCCGAACCCGCGCTGAGGCAACGCTCACCGGGTCAACACCACGCTTCATGCCCGAAAGCTTACTGCCCTGGCTCACTGGCACGAGGACAGCAGACAGCGACGCCGCTGCAAAGCTGTGCGATAATTACAGGGTATTCGGTCCCGCACGTCGACTCCGGATCCCGCTCAGTAGCGCACAAGATCCGTGTCCAACGAGGATGTGGCGCAGACGCAATGAGCCGCCCGCGCGGAGAGTGCGCTGACGTGTCGGCGACCCAGGCCAGGTCCGCTCACCCTAACATCGTGAGGCGCCGAACGGACGTGGGCTAACACGCCTGGGTCTTCCCGTGGCACGCGTCGACGGAGTCACGGAAAGCAAGCGCTATTGCCCTTAACCAACGCCAGCTTGTGCATGCCCGTGCACGCTGTGGCGGATTTGTGCGACCTCGAGTCCGGGCCATGTCCGGGGAACTTCCTCCTCCGAAGATGAGTTTGTCCCGTCTCGAATCTGAACGCGCGACAGACGCCCATCGCGTTTGCCCCAACCCCAAACAACAACGCCACAATTTGAGCTAGGATGCGCGCGATGCTTTCCCGCCTCGCTTCACTCGTGCTGCTCCTGTCGCTGCTTGTACCTCTACAGGCGATGGCGGCGCCCCTGCCCCTGAGCCAAACCATTCAAGCCGGTGCTCCCCTGAGGCCGCTGAAAATCACGGTAACTGCCGGCGATGCGACGACCGTCGTGGCCAATGGCAAAAGCCATACGCTTCCCGCAAAAGGCGCGCGCAGCGCCACAGTCGAAACCGTTTTGATTGGCAAAGATGCCGCCGTCGCCTGGGTTCGCGTCGAGGGTGAAAACGGGGATTGGTCTCTGCTACTCGGCGGGCGAACCGGCACGACCGCCTTGGTAGCCGGCCGCACGGATTGGGCCGGGGACCCCGGTGAGCGCCGCATGCTGCTCATCGAACCCTCTGCGCCGATTGCGCAAGGCACGCGAACGCTGCGCTTCGGCACGCGTTACGAAGGGCTCACGGTCTGTGGCGCCGAAGCCCCGCTTTTAGAGGCGAGGCAAATCGACGCTTCGACACTCGAAGCGAGCCCCAGCGAAAGCGTAGCCGTGGCGAACCTTACGGCGGAGAGCAATGCGCTAGCTACGCTCGAGGCTTTCATCAACGAGGAGCCTCAAGCGCAGGCTTTTCGTGGCCTCGACGCCACAGGCTCCTCGCGGATCGACGACAGCACACGCTTCTATCTAGCTCCTCGCGCCGCTGTAGACGGAGACGCAAAGACCACATGGGCGCTCTCCTCTCAAGAGTTCATGAGCCTCCGCTGGACCCAACCCCAGCTGGCTCTGCAGGGTCTGGCTATCGACCTCGTGTTCGATGCCCCACCGACTGCGGGCTCCACACTCCTGGTCCTCGCGGAGGCGAACCAAGTATTCCAAGTCAACGTCGCCGCGCCGGAGCACGACAAACCGCTCCCCTACACACTGACGCTTCGCATCACACCGAAGGCGCCGCTGACAACGCGTTGCTTGACCCTGGTCGCTCCAGAGCTTCCCAAAGGACAAGCGCTACGCGTCGCAGAGATCAGGGCCTATACAGCACTCGACCGTGAGGGCGGCATCGGCCAACAGGTATCCTTACTGGTCCAGGATGGTCCCGAAGGTGCGAAGGCCGCCGATTTGCTGACCGCCCTCGGCGAGCCTGGCGCACTCGCCGTGGCGGCGCGCTACGACGAGCTATCTCCGCGTGGCAAACGCCGGGCACTGCGCGTGCTCGCGCGAGGCCTCGCTGAACCAGCTGCTGCGAAACTTGTACTGCGCGCAGCCCACGACGACGACTCTGATTTGCGCGCTCAAGCACTCACCGTCCTCAAGACCGGCGGTGAGCCTGGGCGGCTGGCACTACGCGAGCTCGCTCTGGAGCCAAGTGAACTTGGCGATACCGCAGCGAAAGCGCTAGCCCAGCACCGAGGCGAAACCCCAGCCCTACTGAGCGCGCTTGCCCACGATGGTGGCTCGGAACGCGCGGGCCTCCGCGACGCGCTCGCAGCCTCGGCTCGCCGCGATCCCGAGGGCTTCGCTGCTGCGGTCGAGGCGTGGTTACCTAGTGCTTCCGCTTCGACACAGGCATCGCTCGCGCTCGCCGCTGGCATGGCCAAACTCTCGCCGTTGGCACTGCGCCTGGCCGAACCCGCCTGGAACACGGACCTTCCGTTCCCCGAGCGCTACCGCTTCGCGCAGGCACTCGCTGGCGCAGAAGCTTCAGAGCAAGCCGACCTCTGGCTCGAGCGCGAGGCAGCCTCCGCATCCGAGTGGATGATGCGGCGCGCGGCATTCGATGCACTGACCAGCCGCGAGCC
>CAZEWA010000034.1:13206-35913 GCA_964515685.1 uncultured Polyangiales bacterium
GCCACGGCCGCATGGCCTCGCATCGAACAACGTCTCAGCACAGGTACCGAAGCTCCAGACGTAGTCTTGTCCGCGATCGCATTTGCCGGCCGAGGCTGTGTGCAAGCCGCCCGTGAATCACTCATTCAAATTGTGCGGCGGACCTATCGCCCGGACGCTGGCGACCAGGAGGCCTACCTAGGTGTGGAAGCCCTACATGCCCTGCACGATCTCGGTGGGACCGCCGCTTCCGATGCAAAGACGCTAGCCACCCGCTCAGAAGCCCCCCCTGGGCTGAGCAAGGCCCACGCAGGGTTTCGGCCGTCCAGCTGCTCAGCTCAGGCCCCAACAGTCCCTTGATCAAGCCTCAGCGCAATCTTCCGTGGTTTGGGGAACGAATCGCCCTCGGAATGAAGGCTCCCGGGAACTTCCCGACGCCGGCGTTGTCGGGACGCCGAGCCCCGTGATAACGTCCGGCTCCTTTTGGGCGGAAGGAAACGTTTCCTACGCCATGCCGAGGATATTCGCATGACCCGAGCCCGTCGTGTTTCGCTTCTGTCGCCTCTGCTCGCTGCGCTGCTCATGAGCGGCGCTTGCGATGCGTCCGCGGGCGGCCCGGCCATCGAAGTGGAGAAGCTCCCCGATATCAAGCCGAGCCTTCCCACGGTACCGACGCTGCCGCCCCCGCCCCACCCCGTCCAGTACTCGGACAGCTCCTTCAGCCTCTTCGGACTGCGCAAGCGCATCAAGACGACGATGGACACCGACGTGGAGCTCACGGGCTACGTTGTGGAGACCTACACGCCCCCGGATTGCCCCAAGGGCAAGGTTTGCCCCACGGCTCGCGCACCGCACGTCTACGTGGCGGACAGCAAGGACGAGAGCGATTCCACCAAGCGTATCCTGCTGGTGGGCTATGCCGAGAATCAGAAAGCCATCGACGAGGCCATCCAGGCCACGAAGCGGGGCAAGTACAAGGCGCCGGACCCAGAATCCGGGCTCTTGCCGATTCCTGTCGACCTGTTCCCTGGCGCGAAGATTCGCGTAAAGGCCCGCTTCGGTCGGGTCTCGAGCTCGGGCTTCTCCCAGAGTGATGGCCTGCTCGACTACCGCGGCCACATCACTGTAGAGCCACCCGCAGCCGTCCCGTCTAAGAGCTGACGCGCGAGCGCGCTCGACGAACAAGGCGCAAGCCCGCATGGGCTCTGCGCCTTCGTCATTTAAAAGCGCTTGGATTCGGCCGGGATCTGCCCTGCTCGGCCTTGCGCGGATCACCACGAGCCTGCGTCACGCGACACGCAGGCTTCACTACATACGAACGCCGCGACTCACCTGAATGCGCGAGAGAACAGCTCGCGTACTTCTGCCTCCGTTTCTCCCAAGCGCTCCCTGGACCCGTCCAGATGGTAGGAGAGGATAAGGTGATCGAGACCGCCTAGCAGCATCCGCAGCGTGACATCATCGGGCTCGCGCGAGATGAGGCCTCGTTCGTGCGCCGCCCCGAGTTGCTCATTGAGCTGCTCGAGGAACTCCGACAAGTGTTGGCGCCGTCGAACACGCGGCTCGCCTCCCGCCGCCATCACCTGGTAGCTCACGACGGGAAACCTTGCCGCGACGCGCACATAAGCGAGCATGAATAGCGTCGCGCGCTCGAGCGGGTCTTCCACCCCTTCCGTGAGGCCGTGAACCTCGGCACGAATCTCGTTGACCATCTCATCGAGCAACGCGAGGAGAATGTCCTCCTTCGACGTGAAAAACTCGTAGAAAGACCGCCTCGACATTCCCGCAGCTTTGAGAATGTCAGCAACAGTCGAGGTTGCG
This sequence comes from uncultured Polyangiales bacterium, assembly GCA_964515685.1. GTDB lineage: Bacteria > Myxococcota_A > Polyangia > Polyangiales > DASUME01 > DASUME01. The sequence continues at coordinate 15,007 of CAZEWA010000034.1, forward strand.
TAGCCGAGTGCGACGAACGTTTCTCCAGCGGCGAGGATAAGGCGCCGACGCTGACGTTCTTGCTGGGCCTTACGTCGCTCTTGGACCGATGTGGTTGCGACTTCCGACATAGTGAAACTATGGCAGCACCGAGCCGATGATTCGAGGCAGCGGCATACAATGCAACGTTCATGTCTCGCTATGGGTGCTGTTCGATTTCGTGCGCATCAAAAAAGTCGGGCTCACATCGAACGCGCATTTTGCGCCCTCAAATGCGGGCGTTTCCGCCCACAGCATACGCGGGCTCGGCATGGATTCTTGGCCGAACTTCGCGCATCTACAAGCCTCGCGCGGGACAGGTTGTCGCGACGCGTGCCGCCGCTGATTCCGCCAACTTCGCCCCTAAACGGGTTCTGACATCCTGCACAGCGTGCGACGAAGTGCGGGAATGCCGGTCGAAAAAAAAACGACGCCTCGATCGCAAGCCCCCGTCGCGACGAGCGAGATGAGGCGACGGAACGAAAAAAGCGCCCTTCCGAGCGCCTCTTCCCGTCATCTGAGGCCGAGGCCCCGTCTCGTAAATTCAGCCGCCAGGAGCGGGGTCGAACTCGTCGAGCTTTCCGTCGCGCTTGGCTTCATCGTCGGCGCCGTCCATCGCTGCCTTCTGCGCGTTGATGTTGGGCCAAACCTTGAACGAGTTATCGGCCAGCACCTTGAGAACCGGCTTCGGAAAGCCAGTCTTCTCGACCTCGCCCGCTCCCTTCGCGCCTGAGAACAGGGCGTTGAGATCCTTGAACGCACTCCACTTCGCCGGGAGATCATCCTCGTCGTAGATGGCGTTGGTGGGACATTCGGGCTCACAAGCGCCGCAGTGAATGCACTCGTCAGGGTTGATGACTAGGCTATTCTCGCCCTCGTAGAAACAGTCCACGGGACACACGGCAACGCAGTCCGTGTACTTGCACTTGATGCACGCTTCTCCGACGACGTAGGCCATTCGCTCTCCCAAGCTGACCTGGGTCCTCTCGGTACTCCAGGACTTCCAGTTTTCGCCGGTTTAGGGCCGAAAGAACGTCGTGTCAATTTGATGACACGTTGCGCTCCGAGTTCCGACAACGTGGATGGCTCCCAAAATCCCCAATGCCGGCCCAAGTCCCGTAACCACAAGCCATTTTTACCCACATCAACTCTAGGGCCACGCGCCGTCCCACACAGTCTTTGGCAGTGCCTGGGACCTCTCGACTTGACAGACAGCGACCATCTCCGAGCACTATGGTGGGGACCTTCGCCCCCGCATTGGAGCCAGATTCCCCGTGAAGTTGATTCGCCTGGTGGTTAGTGACCTGCACCTGGGAACCGGCGTTCCCGAAGGTCAGCTCAACCCATTTGAAGATTTCTTCTACGACGATCGGTTTGCGGAGCTGCTCGAGCACTACGACAAGAAGTGCGGGGAGCACACCCAAATCGAGTTGATAATGAATGGCGATATCTTCGATCTTTTGAAAGTGCAGATCGCGGGGCAGTGGCCTACGGAGATCACCGCCGAGGTCGCGGAGCAAAAACTCCGCATGTGCCTCGATGGGCATCCTAGATTCGTCACGGCTCTGGCCACGTTTCTCCAGAAGCCGGGCCGCCGCTGCGTGTACCTGCCAGGCAACCACGACCTCGACATGTGGTTTCCGGCGCCGCAGGAGCTTTTTCGCCGCTACGTCGCCCCCGCCGATGCAGCCGACCGGGTCCGCTTCATCACCGCTACGGATACCTATCACTTGCCCGAAGGCATTCAGATTCGGCATGGCCACCAACTCGAGCACATCCACCGCGTCGACTACCGCCGCATGACGCGCAAGCGCAAGGATGGCGTAGAGATCCTCGACTTGCCCTGGGGGAGCCTCTGGATTCTCGAGGTGCTCAATCCCGCCAAGCTCGTGAAGCAGCACATCGACCGCGTTCAGCCGTTCACTCGCTTCATCTTGGGAGGCCTTATCTTCGAGCCGCGCTTCACGGTAGCCTTTCTGGGACGCTGCGCTGTGCATTGGCTGCGACATCGCATCTTCACCGTTCGCGCCTGGCTCGAGCGTATCCGGCGGCTGCCCACGGCCTTCGTGGAAGAAATCGTCGGCATCGGTGATTACGACACGCAAGCGACGCACGCCCTTTCCAAGGTTCGCGGTGTGCACACTCTCATTGTCGGTCACAGTCACGCCCCCCGTGTGCGAACGCTGGCCTCGGGCAAGCTGCTCGTGAACACGGGCACTTGGATGGACATGATAAACCTTGATTTGCGCTATTTAGGCCAAGCGAGCGGCTTGACCTACGCCATCATCGAATACGACGACGACGGTAAAGCGCGAACATCGCTCATGCGTTGGCACGGCTCGAAACCCCCGATGGAGCGTGTCCCCTACGCGGATTGAGAGCGCACGATGATGCCCAGTCGGTCTCCGCAAGGAAGCATTCACTGGCCCACGGTCTGTCTCTTTCTAGCTTTCATCGCGCTCTCATTCGCGCAGAGCTTCTGGCTGAAGCCTGCCTTACCTGAACACATCAGCTACTCAGAGCTGCTCGGGCTCGTCGATCGCTCAGAGCTCGAAGAGGTGCAGATAGGCGCGCGCGACATCCGCGCAAAGCGCAAGCCCAGCACCGAGGATAGATCCCAGGCCACAGCTGCCCAGCCGCGCTACTTGGTGTCGGAGCGAATTCCGAATCACGATCCCAACGAACTTATCGACAAACTCGTCGCACGCGGCATCCCCATTCGTGCCCAAGCTGACGAAAGCTCGTGGTGGGAACCGCTGTTATTCAGCTGGATTTTCCCCATCGCGCTGCTGTGGCTTTTGTGGATCGTGGCGCGGCGCCGGATTCAAAAACGCGTAGGCCCGCTCAGCTTCGGCAAATCGCCGGTAAAAATCTACGATCGCGCGTCTTCAGAACCCGTGACGTTCCACGATGTAGCGGGCGTCGATGAAGCCAAAGGCGAGCTCATCGAGGTCGTCGATTTTCTGCGCGAACCCAAAAAATATACAGCGCTCGGCGCGCACATCCCCAAGGGTGTGCTCCTGCTCGGCCCGCCCGGTACGGGTAAGACGCTGCTAGCCAAGGCGGTCGCGGGGGAAGCCTGCGTCGCGTTCTTCAGCATCTCGGGTTCCGAGTTTGTCGAGATGTTCGTGGGCGTCGGCGCCGCGCGCATTCGAGATATGTTCGAGCAAGCCAAGGCTCGCGCACCGTGCATCGTGTTCATCGATGAGCTTGATGCACTCGGCAAATCACGGGGCGGCTTGGCCGCACTCGGTACCAACGACGAGCGCGAACAAACCCTCAATCAGCTTCTCGTAGAGATGGACGGCTTCGATGCCTCCAAGGGCGTCGTACTGATGGCTGCAACGAATCGGCCTGAGGTACTCGACCCAGCCTTGATGCGGGCCGGCCGTTTCGATCGCCAAGTCGTGGTAGGTCGCCCAGACATCAAGGGGCGCAAGAGTATCCTCGACGTGCACGCGCGTAAAATCCCGCTTCGGAACGACGTCGATCTGACGGTCATCGCACAGCGAACGCCCGGTATGGTGGGCGCAGATCTCGCAAACTTGCTGAACGAAGGGGCGCTGCTGGCTGCGCGGAGCGGTGCTGCCGAAGTGCGCCAGACGGATCTCGAAGAAGCCCTCGACCGCATCCAGCTCGGTCTCAAAAAGCAGAACCGCGTGATGACCGAGGACGAAAAGCGCCGCGTCGCCTACCACGAGAGCGGCCACGCTCTGGTGGCGCTCACGATGCGCCACGTGGACCCCGTACATCGCGTCACCATCATCCCGCGCTCGATAGGCGCGCTCGGCGCAACGCTACAGCTTCCCACCGAGGAGCACTACCTCATGACCCGCGCGGAGCTGCTCGATAGGCTCTGCGTACTCTTGGGCGGCCATGCAGCTGAAGACGTCGTGTTCGGCGAGACCTCAACGGGCGCGGAAAATGACTTGGAGCGCGTCGCCGAAACGGCACGCCAGATGGTATGTCGCTTTGGCATGGGTCACGAGCTTGGCCCGCTCGCGTACGGTCGCTCCAAAAATCTTCGCTTCCTCGAAGGCACCACGCTGGCCGATGAACGCAACTTTTCCGAAGATACGGCCCAACACATCGACAACGAAGTTCGCGCCATTGTCGAAGGTGCGTACGCTCGCGCCAAAGCCTTGCTGGTAAGGCGCAAGACCACCTTGGAGAAGATAGCGAGCCGGCTGCTTGAAGTTGAAACACTCGAGCGCAACGAACTTGAAGCGCTCGCACGCACGTAACGCAGACTCAGTTTGGAAGCACCACCATGTGCACCTGGGTCTCGGCCTCCACCGCGCGGCACAGATCCTCTCGGCACGCGTAGGCGAGTGCGTGGATCCGAACGATGCTGCTGCCCGAACTCTTCGCCACCACCGGCAGCTCGAAATAGAGCGCGCCCTGCTGCGCTCTACGCGCGTCGCCGCGCATCAGCCTGCCGCGCACAACCTCGAGCGCCTCTCCTTCCGCAGTCGGCGTGAGGAGGACCGGCTCCGCAGCGCCTTCCGGCAGGGTCAGGACAACGGAGAGCGCGCTGTGCGCCCCTACCCGCAGCTCGAGGGCCCCAGTGACCTCCAGGCGCGGCCCTAGAGTGGATGCCGCCGATGCGTCAGACGTAGCTGCTGGCGCCACCCAAACCGCAGCTACAACGAGCGCCCACCCCAAGCTGCCAGTTCGCGCCATGACCGTACCCTACCATAGGGTCGCTTGAAGCCGATTTGACAACTCGACACTGCGCGTGCCATTTAGACAAGAAGCATGACGAATCGTCCCGCGGCTGACAAAACTGACATCACGGTCCTCGTTGTCGATGACGAGCCAGCCAACTTGGAGACCTTGGAGCGCCTGTTTACACGCGAAGGCCTCCGGGTGTTCGTGGCTCCCACGGGCCAAAAAGCCCTCGATGTCTGCCGAAATCACCGCGTTCACGTGGTCCTCACCGACCTGCAAATGCCTGGCATGGACGGCATCACGCTGATTCGGGCGCTCGGAACCGTGGCTCCCGACAGCGTGGTCGTGGTGATGACTGCCTACGGCACCGTGGAGACCGCCGTCCAGGCGATGCGCGAGGGCGCCTACGACTTCGTAGAAAAGCCCCTCAAGCGGGTACACATCGTGACCACCGTGAGGAAGGCTGCCGAGCGGCAAGCCCTGCTCAGTGAGAACCGCGACTTGAAGCGCGAGCTCACGCAGCTCAAGCAGCGCAACATCGTCGGCTCCTCCCATGCGCTGCGCAAAGCGCTCTCGGTCGCAAGCCAGGCCGCCCCTAGCACCGCGAACGTGCTCGTCCTCGGTGAGAGCGGAACCGGCAAAGAGCTCATTGCGCGGCACGTGCATGACCACTCGCAGCGCAAGGGTGAGTTTGTAGCGGTCAACCTCGCGGCGCTGCCGGAGACCATCGTCGAGAGCGAGATTTTCGGCCACGAGCGTGGGGCGTTCACAGGCGCCAACGCGCGACGCGAAGGGCGCATCGCCCAGGCCCGCGGCGGCACATTGTTCCTCGACGAAATCGGCGAGCTGTCCTCTCACGTACAAGTGAAGCTGCTGCGCGTGCTCCAAGAAGGAACCTACGAACCGCTCGGCGGGCGCACCGAGAAGGCCGACTTTCGCTTGATTGCGGCTACCAATCGCAATCTCACGCGCGAAGTGGCAGAGGGACGCTTCCGTGAAGACCTATTTTATCGATTGAATGTCATCGCTATCACCTGTCCGCCCTTGCGCGATCGCAGCGAAGACATTCCCTTGTTGGTCGATCACTTTGTCGAGGTGTACAGCCGCAAAAACGGTCGTGCGACGCTGCGCGTATCGCGCGAAGTCTTGGACCGACTCAGTGGCTACCATTGGCCCGGAAACGTGCGCGAGCTCGAGAATGTGATCGAGCGCGCCGTCGTGCTCTCCACCCAGGACACGATCCTGGAAAGCGATCTGCCAGAGCCCATCGCCACCGCGACACCGCGAGAACGTGCGCTGAGCTTTGCTATCGGAACGCCGCTCGAAGAGATTGAGCGTCGCGTGATTCACGCCACCCTCGAGCACACATCCGGCGACAAGCGTCTCGCCGCGCAACTTCTGGGAATTGCTACACGAACGATCTACCGCAAGCTCGATGCAGAGCGCGGCGAAAGTGGTCCCGAGGACGGCACAGGCGACGAGGCTTGACATTTTGTCGTTCCGCTTCCTCTGCTCAGGTCCAGCGCTGACAAGATGTCCTGAAGCCTGCTGCTTGCAGGATCAGCTAAAGCTGCGACAACTCGGCGCAAATAAGGTCGGACTAGCCCTTTTGCGGGCTACGGCACGGGGGTTGCTGAGAGCAGCCGATTGGCCCCTAGTTTGGTTCCCACACCCTTCGCTTTTTCGAGCTCCCTTCACCCGCCCCCCTAGCGTTTTCGCCGAAAGCACAGAGACACGACCCTGATGGCCAAGGAGCAAAAGCAGCGCGCAGTACGAACGACCGTGACGCTCGTCACGCTGGCGCTTTCGTCCATGCTGTCCGCTCGCGGTGCGAGTCAGCTCGTGGGCGCTGTGGTCCTTCCGTTCTCGGCGTCAGACGCTGCCCGCGTAGGCACGCCGCGCAGTGTGGCCGCGAGCGATGGACGCGAAACCACGCGTCAGCTCGCCGAAGCCGTGCTCCTGCGAAACATGTTCGACTCGCAAGTCGGCTCGATGGAGTGGAACGCGCCGCCTGGCCCGAGCGTCGACACGGGATCTACAGACTCCTCCACGCCGCCGGAGGGCTTAGCTTCAGGCGAAGAAGACATGGGCGGTGAGCCTGCGTTCTGCTCGGGCCCCATCCGCCTCGTGGCTTCGATGGTCGTGCCTCGCGCCCCGGAGCTTTCGTTCGCATCGATAGAAGCCCAAGGCAAATCTCTGCTGTACCGCCAGGGCATGACCGTCGACGGCCACGAAATCCTCGGCATCCGTGAGCATCGCGTATTTCTGCGTCCCTCGGGGCGAGCTCTGTGCCAAATCGCCATGTTCAACCCGAATCCACCGCCGCCACCGCCGCCCAAGGCTGAGCCCGCAGTCGCAGCGGCGCCCGCTGAGCCAAAAAAGACCACCGGCTTGAGCGAGGACGAACTCAATCAGGGCATCACTCAGGTCAGCGACACCAACTACAACGTCTCGCGTGTCTTGCTCGACAAGGTCCTGTCGAACCAGGCAGACCTGATGCGTGCGGCCCGAATCATTCCGTACGAAGAAAATGGAAAAACGGTGGGCGTAAAAGTCTATGGCATTCGGCGGGCGAGCCTGCTCGGCAAGCTAGGTATTCAAAACGGTGACGTCCTACGGACCATCAACGGCTTTGATCTATCGAGCCCTGACACCGCGCTCGAGGCCTACACCAAGTTGCGTGAAACCGATCAGTTCAGCATCGCCATGGTCCGACGCGGCCAGGCTCGAACCATGGAGTACTCGGTCAAATGACCCGCCGCAGAAGCTGCAACGAAGGAGCGCGCGTGAGATTCAGCAGACCTTGGCCCACTGTGGCTCTGGCGGCAGTCCTGGCGGCGTCCAGTGGTACGGAGTACGCGCATGCGCAGGCTCGGCCTGCTCCTGTTCCCATCCGCCCGCAAGGAGAAGTGCCCGCCGGTGCGAACACCGACACGACGCCGCAAATACCGCCCTTCGAGACCGGGATTGATTTCAAGCCCACCTCTCCCAGTGCACGGGTGACGTTCAATCTGGAGGACGCAGAGCTTCCGGACTTGGTGCGTCTCATCTCCAGCATCACGGGCAAAGCTTTCATCATCCCGAACAAGACTCGCAGCATCAAAGCGACCGTCTACGCACCCAACAAGGTGTCGGCATCGGAAGCGTATCGGGCTTTCCTATCGATCCTGGAGCTCAACGGCCTCGCCCTGGTTCCGTCGGGTCGCTATCTCAAAATCGTCGAGTCGCAGGGCGTGGAAGCCAAAACGATTCCACTCCTCATCAACGAGAATGTGCCTCCGGAAGACCGCTTCGTCACCCATCTGTATCGGGTGAACTACGTGTCGTCGGAAGATGTCTCGAGCCTTCTCGGTCGCTTCAAGTCGGCCGAAGGCAACATCACGGCCTACGCCCCGACCAACACGCTCATCATCACCGACACCGGCAACAACATTCGCCGCATGCTTCGCATCGTCGAAGCCGTCGACATCGAGCGCGGCGGTGAGCAGCTGTGGATCGAGCCCGTTCATCATGCGAATGCCAGCGACCTCGCCGCGCGCTTGACGGAAATTTTCCCGCTCGACAATGCAGGAACCGCCAAGTCATCGAGCACCACCGCTCGTCCCGCCGCCGGTGCGGGCAATCGTCGCAGTACCGCGAACCAACCAGCCGCAACTCCCGCCCCTGCCGCGACAGGCAGTGAAACTGTGGGTGCGAGCAGCCAAGGTTTCCGCGTAAGCAATATCTTGGCTGATGAGCGAACCAACTCGCTCATCTTGATGGCGACCGAGTCTGCATATCTGCGCATCCTCGAGCTCATCCGCCACCTCGATGTTCCCCTCGACGGCGACGGCGGCATCCACGTGCACTACCTACAGCACGGAGACGCCGAAGAAATCTCCAAGACGCTCACGACGCTGGTCGGGAGCGCAGCGAAGCGTCCGGCAGCCGGCGCCGCCAAGGCAAACACTGCCGGGGGCTCGGACGCGGTCTTTGAAGGCTCGGTGGTCATCACCGCGCACAAGCCCACCAACTCGCTCGTCATTACGTCGTCCCTGCACGACTTTGCAGCGTTGAAGCGCGTAATCGATCGACTCGACACCGTACGTCGTCAGGTGTTCATCGAAGCCGTGGTCATCACGCTCGACGTCAACAACTCCCGCGAGCTCGGCCTGAACTACTTCTCGGGTGTGCCGGACTTTCCCAAGGAAGGTTCGCTCGGCGTACTCGGCTACGGCGTGCAAAATGCCATGGCCCTGCAAAGCGGTTTGGGCGGTATTTCCAGCCAGATCACGTCTGCCGGCGGTTCTGAGGCGCTCTCCGGTATCGCCATCGGTATTCAGGGCCCCGTCATCGAAGGCGGCCCCGCAGGCGTGAGCGTGCCCTCGTTCGGCGTCGCTCTTGCAGCGCTTTCACAGACCGGCGACAGCGACGTGCTCGCCACGCCCCATCTGTTGGCGCTCAACAACGAAGAAGCCGAGATCAACATCGGCCAAAACGTTCCGCTCCAGGGTAACTCTCCTGGTGCATTGGGTGGAGGCCTCGCAAGCCTTGCGGGTCTTGCGGGCATGGCCGGCGGTGGCACCAACCAGAGCGCTGCAGCAGGCCTGGGCGCAATGGGCGGCATGGGCGCAATGGGCGGCATGGGCGTCACTCCGCGTGGCGATGTCGGAACGCGCATTCGCATCACGCCGCATATCAATGATAGCGACGAGATTCGCCTCAAGCTCGAGGAAGAGATTTCGGACGTCGGCGCGGCGGTTCCGGGTAACGCCATCGCTTTCCCGATCAACCGACGTACGGCGAAAACCCAGCTTGTGGTGCGCGATCAACAGACCGTCGTCATCGGCGGCCTCATGCGAGACCAGGTCAACCGCAGCCAAAAGAAGATTCCGTTGCTCGGTGATATCCCGCTGCTCGGCGCTCTCTTCCGCCGCACGACCACCACCAAATCCAAGTCGAACCTGCTCCTGTTCCTCACGCCCTACATCGTGCGGAGCCAAGCCGACTTGCGAGCCATCTACGAACGCAAGATGCGCGAGCGCCAAGAGTTCTTGGATCGCTACTTCGTGTTCGGCGCACACGACTACCACCCCGCGGTCGATTACTCGCGTACGCGCGGCCTCGTGGCTGAAATCTTCAAGCACATGAATATGGTTGCGGAAGACAAGCGCCTCAGTGAAGAGATGGCGCGTAAGCCAGCCCCTGACCATCAAGCACGTCCTCCCATCGGCAGCATGGGAAGCGTTTCGAGCGCGCCTCAAGATGGCGACACTGTGATCGACGGTTCGGGCGAGTCTGCGCCACCTGAAAGCGCTCCGCCGTTCGAACCGAATCCGGAACCTCCACCTCCCATGGAGCAATGAGCCATGGAAGAGGCGTACCTCGGCGAGATTCTCGTACGGCGCGGTGTCGTGTCGGCAGAGCGCATCGAAGACGCCTTGCGCGTGGCGGAAGAGCGCGGAGCGAGGCTCACGGACGTTCTGCTGGCCACTCGTGCAGCTGAAGAGGCCGCTATCGCAAGGGCCCTTGCGGATGAAGCGGGCCTGCCTTTCGTAAGCGAGGTCCGCGCAGAGCTCGTACCGGCGGACCTCATCGAACGCACCCCGATTAACTTCGCGCGCCAGCACAGTGTCTTGCCCATCGGACGCGAGGGAAATCGCGTCCTCGTCGCCGTAGCCAACCCGCTCGACCCCACCCCCTTGGATGACCTGCGCGCCTTGCTAGGCGTGCCTGTGACGGCCGTGGTGGCGCCAAACGAGTCCATCGAGCGGGCGATCAATCGCGTCTACGAGCGCAAAGACGAGAACGCGCTTTCGGATTCCAGCAAGCAGCAGGACGAAGAAGAGCTGCAAGACCTCATCGACATGACGGATGAAGCGCCCGTCATTCGTTGGGTGAACAATCTCTTCTACAATGCGGTGCGCGACCGCGCGTCTGATATCCACATCGAACCCACCGATAAAGAAGTGATTGTCCGCAATCGCATCGACGGTGAGCTCTATCTGGCCAAGCAGGCGCACAAGGGCTTTTTGCCGTCCATCGTCGCCCGCGTGAAAATCGAAGCCGGCCTCAACATCGCGGAAAAACGCCTGCCGCAAGATGGCCGCATCACCAAGAAGATTCAGGGCAAGCTCATCGACGTCCGCGTCTCGACTGTACCCACGGCGAAGGGCGAACGCATCGTCATGCGTTTGCTCGACAAGGAAAACATCCTGCTCGACCTGACGGATCTTGGCTTCGACAAGGACCAATACGCCGCCATGGAGCACCTGATTACCCGTCCCAACGGCATCGTGCTCGTCACGGGGCCCACGGGTTCGGGTAAAACGACCACGCTGTACGCGTGTCTCAATCAGGTCAATCGCCCAGAGGTCAATATCCTCACGGTTGAGGATCCGGTTGAGTACGAGCTCAAGGGTGTGGGCCAGGTTCAGGTTCAGCCCAAGATTGGCCTCACCTTCGCATCCGGGTTGCGCAGCTTCTTGCGCCAAGATCCCGACATCATCATGGTTGGCGAAATCCGCGATCACGAGACGGCCGAAATCGCAATTCACGCCTCGCTGACGGGTCACTTGGTGCTGAGCACGCTCCACACCAACGATGCTGCGGGCTCGATCACGCGTCTCGTGGAGATGGGCGTACAGCCCTTCCACATTTCTTCTTCGCTGATGGGCGTTCTCGCCCAGCGCCTGGTGCGACGCTTGTGCCCGAAGTGCCGCGTGCCCTACCTCGCCAGCAACGAAGACCTGCGCTCCCTCGGCATCGATTCAAAGAATTTCGCGCCTCTTGCAAACGAGATGACCCCTCAAACGAAGGGCAGTCCGAAACCGACTGCTCAAGTGGTGGGCGATGAGGAGCTCTTGCCGCAGGACTTGCTTGTGGATGACAATCCGGGTGACGGGCGCCCGGTCTTCTATCGGCCCGTAGGCTGCGAAGCTTGCGCGCAGACGGGTTACCGCGGCCGTATCGGCATCTACGAGATGCTCGTCATCACGGACTCCGTACGCAAGGAAATCTTGAACAACAGCGACTCCACCGCGATTGCCCGCGCGGGCATCGCTGGTGGCATGCGCACCCTACGGCAAGACGGTTCACGCCAGGTTCTGAAGGGTGTGACGAGTATCGAGGAAGTGTTGGCGGCGACCCAAGCGGGTGAGCTGGAGTAACGATGGCTGTTTACGCATGGCGCGGAGTGAACGCAGCGGGCAAGGAGGTCAAAGGCATCGACGATGCCGACAGCCCCAAGGGCTTGCGTATGGCTCTTCGCCGCCAAGGGGTCCTCGTCACCCAGCTCGAGGAGGAAAGCGCGGCGCGCAAGCGCGATGCGCGAAACGTCAACCTCAAGCGCTTCTTCATGCGCGTCTCGCTACAGGACCTGGCGCTCACGACGCGCCAGATGGCCACCTTGCTCAAAGCGGGCATCCCGCTCGTGGAGGCGCTCGACGCGCTGATCGAGCAAACCGAAAAGGAAGACCTTCGCAACGCGCTCACCAATACGCGCGACAAGGTCAACGAAGGCATCGCCTTCAACGTCGCGCTCAAGGCGCATCCTAAAATCTTTGGCGACTTGTTCACCAACATGGTCGCAGCGGGTGAGGCGTCGGGTAACCTCGACCAAGTCCTCTCGCGCCTGGCCGATGTTCTGGAGTCGCAGAACCGCCTCAAGGGCAAGGTATCGAGCGCGCTGGCCTACCCCATGGTCATGATGGTGATGACCTTCCTCGTAGTCACCATCATGATGACCGTGGTCGTCCCCAAGGTGACGGCGATTTTCGACGACTTCGGCCAGGTTTTACCCTGGTACACGCGCCTCCTCATGTTCGTGAGCTCGATGTTCACGGACTACTGGTATTTGATGATAGCGGTCGGCATAGGCGCCTACTACGGCTTCCTCGCCTGGTACAAGTCTCCAGAAGGCCGCAGACGCTGGGACATCTTTCTGCTGTCTGCGCCCATCATCGGCACCCTGAGTACCAAGGTTGCGTGCGCTCGCTTCGCACGCACCCTGAGCACGCTCTTGGGCAGTGGCGTCCCCGTGCTCGCAGCGCTCGAGATTACGCGCAACGTGCTCGTCAATACCGAGCTCATGCGCGTCGTCGACGAGGCACGCGAGGCCATCCGCGAAGGTGAATCGATTGCCAAGCCGCTCGCACGCAGCAAGCGCTTTCCCCCCATCGTCACGCACATGATTGCGATCGGAGAGCGTTCGGGCGAGCTCGAAGCCATGCTCGAGAACGTGGCCGATGCCTATGACGACCAGGTGGACACCCAGGTAGAGACCATGTCGAGCTTGCTCGAGCCCGCCATGATCTTGGTGATGGGCGGCATCACGGGTGCCATCACCGGCGCCATTTTGATGCCGCTCATGCAGATGAACGAGTTCGTGACGGGAGGCTAGCGCTGTGGCTATGCGACCTCGCAAGAGAACCTCGCGTTTGCCGCTCCCGTGGGAGCGCGAGGACAGCATCTTCCGCAGCCTGTTTAGCGGTCGCCGCGTGCTTCCCTTCGTTGTGCTGTTCACAACCGCAGCCACGCTGGGCGGGGCCTACTGGTTTGGTGGCAGGCGCGCGGACATCCTCGCTACGCGTGCCACCTTGAATGAAGTTTCGAGCGCTGCAGAGGCCTTCGTTCGCGATATCGGACGCTGCCCGCGCACCCTCAACGAGCTGGTGCATCCACCACGCTCGGGCGTGCACTACCTGCACGAGCTGCCCTTGGACTCATGGGGACAAGGGCTCTACCTGCGCTGCGAGGGCGGCGCTACACCCGAAATCGAAGTTCTCAGTGCGGGTCCGAGTGGCTCGTTCCTCGACGAAGACAACTTGCTGTAACTGACGTCACGCTATCAGGAGATCTCCCAGATGCCTCACACACAACGACTCCCCTCTCTCCGCGCCGCGCGCAAGCTTCAGAGCCAGCGCGGCATGACCCTCATCGAAATCATGATCGTGGTCGTGATCATGGCGTTGGTGGCTACGGGCGTCAGCATCGCGGTGATTCCGCAGCTCAACAAAGCCCGCATCAAGCAGGCCGTGACCGCGGTCGAGACCGTGCGCACAGCGGTTCAGCTCTACGTCGCCACCAACAACGCCAAGTGCGCCACCATGGATCAGTTGATCGAGGACAAGGCCATCGACAAGAGCAAGGCCACGACGGATCCCTGGGACAACGAGTACCGCATTGAGTGCGACGGCACTGAAATCACCGTGATTTCAGCTGGGCCCGACGGCGAGTTCGACACCGACGACGATATCCGCTGATAACGTGAAACCCCTTGGCCCCCATGCGTTCCACCGCTCTCGCGCAGGCTTGACCCTGATCGAGATCATGATCGTCGTGGTCATCATCGCGATGGCCTCGAGCGCGGTGTCCATGGGTCTTGGGGCTATCACGAAGACGAACCTGCGCAGCGCCTGCGTTCGTCTGGTCGCCCTCTCTCAATATGCTTACCACCGCGCCTTGGCCAACGGCGTGACCGTCAGGCTCACTCTCGACTTGGACGAAGGCACGGTGGAGCTGAGCGAAGCAGAAGGTCGTGTGAGCCTCGTACGGAGCGACGCACCTCTGCGCGACAGAGCGACGAAGGACCAGGACGCCGTTGACCCAGGCGCTGGCATCGATCCTTGGGCCGCGGCGAAGGCCAGGATTGAGAAACCCGGTGCGCTCGTCTTGCCGCCCTCCCCGTTTGCCGCGATAGCCTCCGAAAACGGCAACCCTATCAAGCGTTTTCAGAAGCATGCTGTGGGAGACAAGATCTCGATTGCCCGTGTGGTCGTGTCCCATGAAGCAGAGCCGCGACAGGCAGGCAAGACGGATCTGTTCTTCTTTCCAAGCGGTTTGACGCAACACGCGGTCATCCAGCTGCGCGATCCGGGCGACTCCATCTACTCGGTCGAGATTCATCCTCTCACGGGGCGCGCCACACTCCACAACGTGCCATTCGAACCCGAGGTGCTGACCGACGACCCGACCGAACGCGACCAGAAAGCCTCGGAAATGGAGGCACGATGAGCACCCGCGCGGCGCGCATTTCTGGCTTCACATTGATCGAAGTGATGATCGCCGTGGTCATTCTCGGCATCGGACTCAGTTCGCTCTTCACGAGCCAAGCAGGCGCCATCCGCGTTGCCCAACGCGCGCGCACCACCACGGTGGCCACCCTGCTTGCTCGCTGCAAGATGGGCGAAGTCGAAGAAGATCTCGCCAAAAAGGGCTGGCCCGGCACCAACCTAGAGGGCCGCGATGAGTGCTGCGAAGGGGCCACGCACGATGGCTATCGCTGCGAATGGAAGGTCGAGCGCATCGTCTTGCCCGACGCCTCCGAAGCTCAAACGGAAGCCGAAGCGAAGGACGCGCTCCAGGGCGGAGCCACAGGCGCACCAGGAAGTCCAGCGGGCCCGGCGCCAGGAATGCCGCCGCTCGGCACACCCATGGGCTCGCCCCTATCTCCCACCGGCGGAGCTGCACCCGTCGACCCACTGCAGAACTTCGGGATTCCAGTCACGGGCATCCCCTCCGCCACGGACATGACCGGCGTGGGAGGAAGCGGCGGCGATCCCATGGCCATGATGGTCATGCAGTACACGTTCCCTATCATGAAGCCCATCATCGAGGAGCAAGTGCGTAGGCTCACCGTGCACGTCGAGTGGGCTGAGGGCACGTCGATTCAGGGCTTCGACCTAGTGCAGTTCATCGTGAACGAATATCCCATCGTTGCGGACACTGTGGACGAGGAGAACGAGACGCCTGGACAACCGGCAAGCACGGGCACCCAAGGCGCTACGGGCACGGGCACCGGCACGGGCAGCCAAGGCACCACGGGGACTGGAACCAGCACAGGGCCCGGTAACACTGGCACAAGTGGGGGCCGCCAGTGATGCGCGCGCGACAAGGTATGACGCTCATCGAAGTCATGATCGGCATGACGCTGTTCGCGGCTGTCGGCGCCCTCGTGTACGGTGGTTTCTCTCAGACCTCGCGCGCCAAAACGCGGCTCGAAGGGCAGCTCAATCGCTACCACGAGTTGAGCGCGGCCATGGAACGCATGGTTCGAGAGCTCTCGATGGCCTACGTGTCGATGCACTACAATCCGATGTCTTCGCTGCAGAGCATGCGCACGGTGTTCGTCGGCAAGGACAGCGGCTTCGGCGACCGTGTCGACTTCACCTCGGTGTCGCATACGCGCTTGTTCCGTGACGCCAAAGAATCAGACCAAAACGAGATTTCGTATTTCGTTGCGAACCACCCCACCGGCGAGGGCAAGGTGCTTGCGCGCCGCATGCAGCCTCGCATTGACGACAAGCCGCAAGAGGGTGGCCGAGTGGAGATCATGCTCGAGGACGTGCTCGAGTTCGACCTTCAGTACTTGGACCCTGTGAACTGGGAATGGCTGTCGAGCTGGGACACCCAGAGCGGCGTGGGCCAAATCAATCGCCTGCCCGCGCAGATCAAAATCATGCTCACGGTTCCGGGGATTACCGACCCGCGCCGCCGCGAGGTATTCGGCACCCGAACCACACTGCCCATGAACTGGGCCTTCAATCACGCGAACTGACCATGCACACTCGATCCATCGACAGAAAGCGCGAACGGAAGCAGGGCTTTGCTCTACTGCTCTCGCTCATTGCGCTCGCCATTCTGGCGGTGATGGTCACAGACCTGCATGAGACCACCGGCACGGGCTTTTCTGCATCCATCGCCGCGCGCGATCAATTACGCGCAGAATACCTGGCCAAAAGCGGTGTGAATCTAACCCGTATGCTGGTGGGGCAAGAGAAGAATCTGCGCGCAGTCGTGAACCCGATGTACAAGATGCTGCTGCAACGCGATGCGCCCCAGCTTCCCGTTTGGCGCTTCGCCAATGTCATCCTCGAGCCGTTTGCCAACTTCGAAGGCGCCCGCGAAAACGTGGAGAGCGCCGGGTTCAGCATGAAGTTTTCGCAAGGCCTTGAGGAAACGGGCGGAACCTTCGAAATCGCGGCGGCCGCTGAGAACGGCAAGATGAGCGTCAACGATCCGAGGATCCAAGACATCAACATGGGCCGCGCGAATGTCGCAACGCCGCTGTATTCATTGATGGGCGGCAATCAGAGTCCCAATGTGTTCGACCCGTTGTTCTCGGGCTTCGACGAGCGAGGTCGCCTGACCACACGCCTCGACGTGATCTCGAGCATCGTTGACTGGTGGGACACGGACGAACAGCGCACGAGCTACGACCCGGTCATGCAGGTAACGACGGCGTCCGGCGCGGAAGATGTCGACTTCTACCGAACCCAGCTCGAGCCCTACAACATCAAGAATGCCCCCTTCGATACGCTCGAGGAGCTGCGCCTCGTGCGCGGCGTAGGCGACGATTTTTGGGCCACGTTCGTAGAGCCGAGCGTCGACGATCCAAGCGAACGTCAAATCACCATTTACGGCGGTGGCCGAGTGAACCCCAACGAAGCCCACCCCGCGGTGCTGCTCGCTCGCTTGTGCACGTTCACCGAGGTGCGCGATCAGCCGCTCTGCGCGGATCCGACGGGCCTTGAGCGCATCAAATTCATCGAGCTCGTCAGAACGGCGCGCATGATGGGCATGAACATTCCCTGGTTCTCGCGCTCGAGCGACTTCGTGAACTTCATTACCGGCACGGGACCGCTCTTCGAGAAGCTCAACTCGCTGTTGCAGACGATGGGACCTGCCTTGGGTGGCCTCATCACGATGTTCGTGCCGCTCGTTATTCCGCCAGACGCCAAGGATCTGCGCCGCCGCATGCAGCGCATGTTTTCCACCACGGCCACCGTGATAACCATCGAGAGCACAGGCCGCGTGGGTCGCTCGCGGCGCCTCATCCGCTCGGTCATTACGACCGACGAAAAATGGACCCCTCCCCCGCCAAACGCCGGCAAGATGCCGCCGCTTGGAATCTACTCTTACTACCGGATTGACTGAGAAAGGCCTGACGCCGTGGCTACCACGCTTGGCATCGACATCGGACACAGGACCCTTCGCGGCGCGCTGATAAAAACCGGCATGCGCAACACCGAAGTGGAGCGCTATGTGGAAGTTCCGATTCCCAGCCCGCTCCCCGGAACCTCGGACATGAGCGGCCTGCACAGCGCGGTGCAGACCCTGTTTCAGCGCCTTGGGACCACCCCAGATTCGGTGATCACAGCCCTGGATGGCTCACGCGCTTCCATGCGCACCATCTCCATCCCTGTTGCCGCCAAAAAACGCGCTGCGGAGGTGCTCCCCTTCGAGCTGGATCCACTCCTGCCATTCCCCGTGGAAGAGGCCCTGGTGGACTACCAGGAAGTTCGGGTCCACGGCACCGATGTCGTGTTGCTCGCTGCGGCAGTGCCCGAACTTGCCGTGCAGGAGGAACTCGAAAGACAGGCGCAGCTCAACCTGTTCCCGCGCGAGTTGGCAGTCGGTGCGGCGTCTCTCGACGGGCTCGTGCCGTTTCTTCGTCAGCCCCCAGATGAGGCCTGGCTTCTGCTGCACCTCGATGTCGACAGCAGCGATGTCTGCGTCATCCGGGACGGCTCCTGCGAGCTTTCGCGAACCTTGGACGAGGGCATCGAGTCGCTCACCGAAAGGCCCACAAGCCTGCGCACCGCAGTCTCGCAGACGATGATGAAGTACCGCTCCGAGGGCGGCCCACTGATCAGCAAGATTCTGCTCATGGGCGAGCGTTCACACGAGCAAAGCGTCGTGGATCAGCTCAGCCAGGATCTCGGTATCCTGCTCGAGTGCGTAGACCTCCCTGCGACCAAGGGCGGCGGTTCTGCAGGTCCACAGTTTGGCAAAGCGCTCGCCCTAGCAGGCCGAATCACGCGTCGCGGCAAGCGCCTCGACATGCGCAAGGGCCGTTTCGCTCCTCCGCGCGGCATGAGTCAGCTGCGCGACTACGCCGTCTTGGCCACGTGCTGCGCCTTGGCCCTGATCTTTAGCTACTCCTTCCGCGTCTGGGCCGAGTACCGCGTACTCGGCGAAGAGCGCGACGCCCTGCAAGAACAACTTGCAGCCGTTTCGAACCGTCATTTTGGTGAGGCCACGCGCAGCCCCAAGCGTGCGCGCGAGCTCCTCGATGGCGGCTCGGGCGCCAAAGATCCGTTGCCGCGCTTCGATGCATTGCGGGTCCTTGGCGCGATTTCCGCAGCCGTTCCGCTCACCATCACCCACGACACGCGCAAGCTCGAGATAACCCTGGACGAAACTGGCCAGAGCGGAAAATTCGAATTGCAGGGGCAAATACCGGATCTGACGGCGCGCGATCAAGTCGCCGACGCACTCGATGCGCACGAGTGCATTGAACAGCTCGAGCGCGGCAAGACCTCCACGGTCCCCGGACAAGAACGCAAGAGTTACACGCTGTCAGGAACTATCTCGTGCCCAGGCGCCAACACGGCGAAGGCCAAGAGCTCCCAGTCGACGCGGGGAGGACGCTGAACATGGCATGGCTAGATGCACTACGGGAAAGCTGGGAAAAGCTTTCCGATCGTGAACGCAAGATGCTCTCCTTCATGGGAGCCATCGGCCTATTCCTCATCGCGTTCGTCGCCATTTGGTCCACTTCTTCGGCATTGGCCGAGGTGGAAGAGGAACGCGACGCCATCCGCCGTGTTCTTTCGGATATCGACCGAGCCGGTGACTTGCTCGCGAAGCGCGAAGGCGAGCGTCGGGCGCTCGACGAACGCTACAGAAACCGAGCACCTGCCCTTGCCGCGCACGTGGAAGCCAAGGCCAAGGAAGTCGGCCTCGAAGTGCGGCAGGTCGTCGAGGACCCTGAGAAAGTCACAGGCGCCTACCGACGCCAGAGTGTGCGCGTAAGCTTCTCCGGCGTGTCGCTGCGCCCTGTCATGCATCTACTTGCAAGCATCGACGATGAACGCTCGCCCATCGCCATCGAGCGCATCGTCATCGAGCACTATTCGCCCGGCGACAGCTACAAGGTCGACCTAGGCATCGCCTCCTACGATCTGACTGCCACGAACGAAGCTGCCAAAGACGCCAAGTCCAAGGCCAGCGGCAACCAGGGAGCGAAGCAGTGATCCGCGAAAAGGCCCGCGCGCTCCTCGGCTACAACGTGTTCTTTTGGCTATGTTTCTGGGCCTTTTTCTATTGGACGTTTCCCTATGACCGCCTGGCGATATATCTAACGCAGAAGGTCGCCGAGAGCGGCTCAGGCTACCACGTGGAGATAGGCCACCTCGCTCCTCACTGGCTGACCGGTGTCGCGCTCGAAGACGTCAAAATTCGCAAGCTCACGGCCCCTACCCCCACGACGCCGTCCACGGACGCGGCCGAGGGTGCGATCAAAGACGACGCTATCGCGATTAAAGAGGTCCACGCTCGTGTCGGCCTCCTGAGCCTTATCACTGGCGCGACCGATATCAGCTTCAACGCGGAACTCGACAAGGGCAACCTTGAAGGGGAGTACTTCGCAAACGAAGACGAGACCCGCATCGATGCAACGCTGAACAAGCTCGACATCGGGCGCTTAGGCTTGCTCGACTCGTTAATTTCCTTGCCTGCTGTGGGAACGCTGCAGGGCGAATTCGATCTGGTGCTCGCCAAGGATCCGACGAAGAGCAATGGCTCCGTGAAGATGACCATCAAAGATTTCACGCTCGGTGATGGTCAGGCCAAGGTGAAGCTCGGCTCCATGGGTGGGCTCACGGTCGATCCCGTCAACGCAGGCGATGTCACACTCGAGCTCGATGTGACTGCCGGCGTGGGCCAGGTAAAGCGGCTTAGCGCCAGCGGCGCAGACGTGGAACTCCAGGGAACCGGTGAGGTGCGCTTTGCGCAGCCACTGTCGCGCTCACGCATCGACATCACGCTGCAAATCAAGTTCACGGACGTCTACAGGAACAAGAGCGCACGAACGAAAGCCATGTTTTCGTTGCTCGACAATGCCAGCGCGCCGCAGGTGAAGTCAGCGATGACATCGGATGGAGGGCTTGCGTACCGCCTGCTCGGCGCGCTGTCCGGTTTGCGAGCTATCCCCGCCGGCAAGAGCAACGATCGGAAAGCGACTTCACAGCGAGCGCTACCTGCCCAAAACGATGATGATGACGACGCTGAGTAGCTAGCACCTAGCCACCACGTAGGCGCTAGTGACGCCTGCTCTGTAACGCGCTAGGCTTCGGCTCCGACTTTCCTCGGATATGTGGGCAGGAATGGCCAAAGAACGGCGAACGACAGCCGGAAATTCGCAGCAAAAACGTAAGACCAAGCTGTCTAAGGCAG
>CAZEWA010000035.1:0-35279 GCA_964515685.1 uncultured Polyangiales bacterium
GCTCTAAAATCAGGCTTCAGCGAGCCAGTGAACTCGGCTCGCCCATCCCATGGCGCTGCCGCATTACTTCTTGGTGACCTGCGTTCCCGCCATGTCGGACAGCAGAAAGACCGCCTCTTCAACCCACGGGTCGTGGGCCAGGTTGTTCTTCCACTTGTCCACGCGCGTCGCGCCCTTGCGCGCAGGCTGCTGCACTTGTTCCTTGTCTTCAGGTCGGTAGTCGACAAGTTTCACCGTCAGCCGAGCGGGGCCGTCCTCGAGCTTGAGGTCGAGCGCCTCGAGCACCTCTTTGTCCTTCGAGCGCTGGGCGAGCCAGGCCTCACGATTGAGCGGCACCTGCGTCTCCTTGCGACGCGTGAGCAAGTAGGCGCCACGCTCCCGTACCTTGCCGAAGACCGGCTGGGCCGCCTGCCGTTCCAGACTCTTCTCTGCGAGCTGCTTCGCATCCCAGTTCGGATGGAGCCAGGGCGTGGCGGGAAGCGGGGCCACTTGGCTCCACGGAATCGCGTTCTCGAGGTACCGCTCGCCTGATTCCACGTGAGACGCGGGATCGGGCAGCACGACATCAGGCTCTACACCACGCCACTGAGTCGATTCTCCGTCCACCAGATAGAACTGCTGGATCGTGAGCTTCGCGACACCGAGTGGCTCCTTGCTCTTCTTGGAGCGGCGGTCGTCCACACGGTCCAAGTCGACCATGGCCTGAACCGTTCCCTTACCATGCGTGGGTCCGGTCCCGACGATGAGCGCACGGCCGTAGTCTTGCAGCGCTCCCGCCAAAATCTCGGAAGCCGAAGCACTGAAGCGGTCGACCAATACGACGACGTTGCCCCCGTACACAACGCCTGGATCGGTATCTCCCAACACCTGGAGCTTGCCTTCCGCCCCCCGTGCGGCCACCACCGGGCCGCGATCGATGAGCAAGCCCGTGATGTCGTTGGCGTGGTTGAGCAAGCCTCCGCCATTGCCCCGTAGGTCGATCACCACACCCGGGATTTTCTCGGCAGCAAAGCGCGTGAGCAACGCTCGAACGTCCGTGGTCGCATCGCGCTCGGGCGTCTGCCCCTTGGTGGAGCGCGTGTTGCCGTAGAAGCTCGGCAAGTAGATGTAGCCAAACTGCTGCTTCGAGCCGGGACTGAGCAGCGCACCGCGCGCATAAGCGTCTTCGACCACGACCAAGTCGCGCTTGATGGAAATGAGCTGCACGCGCTCATCGGGCTTCTTGATGGTGAGCGTCACGAGCGTGCCCTTCGGGCCACGAATCATGCGTACAACCTCGTTGATGCGCATGTCTGCGACATCCACAGGGGTGCCGCCATCTTGCTTCACCGCGAGGATGAGATCCCCCGCTTCAAGCTGCCCTTCACGCCATGCCGCGCCGCCCGGCACCACCTCACGTACCGAGATGTAATGCGCGTCCTCAGTCAACACCGCACCGATTCCCTCGAGCGATCCGCTGATCTGAATGTCGAAGTTTTCTTGCTGCTCAGGCGCCAGGTACAGCGTGTGTGGGTCGAACACGCCTGCAACCGCATTGATGAACGTCTCCGCAGCTTCGAGCGGCTCGGCCTTCGCCAGGCGTGAGAACCTGCCCTCATAGTCACGGGCCAGGTCGTCGCGCGCCTTTTTCTCGCGACCCTCGAAGGTGGGAGGTGGCGGCTCGAGCGATGCGCGGGGCGACTCTTCGTCGTCGTCCTCCGGGGCGCTCTCGGTCTTCTTCTTTCCTTTGTCTTCCTTCTGCTTTTCCGCCGCCTTCGCGCTGTCTGCCATGCGCTCGATGCGCTCGAGCGCTTGCTGCTTCAGCGTCCTCTGCCAGCGGTCCCTGCGCTCGGCTTCGTTGGCGGCCCACACGACCTTCTTGGGATCGGTCTCGATGGACTCTTGCGCAGAGAAATCGAAAGGGGTCTGCAGGATATCCGCGACAACCTGCGCCACGGCCTTGCGCTCTCGTGCCACAAGCGCGGCACCGGTTCGAGCCAGCGTCAGATCCCCTGCGTGGAGTTGATCGTCGAGGCGAGTCGCATCTCGATTGAGTATGTCGACCTGCGGCTGCAACAAGAACAGTTTGCCCGGGTCGAGCGCATCCAAGTAGCGCTTGAACGCCTTCTGCGAGAGGGCGTCGTCGATGACGTGCGGGCGCACGTGCTCGCGCTCGAGGAGCTCCGCGATGGCCGCGGCGATTCTTGGTTCGCGAGGATCCGCTTTCGGGACATCGGTGAGCCCGAGTTCCTCCTGAATGCTCCGCGCTTCCGCCGGGGCAGTTGTCGCCGGGGCCGACGTGCCGCTAGGCGCAGGAGCCCGACCGCAAGCGACCCCAAAAGATAGAACGACCAGGATGAATAGCGCGTGACGCGACATGAGCCTCCCAGGATAGCGCGCCGGGGGACTTCGCGGAACCCTAGGAAAAACACCTTTGATTTCCTGCCCTCCGACCTAGGGACAACCCCATGCCCAGCGCGAAGGCGAGCGCTGCGAGCCCCGAGCGAACCCGCCCCAGAATTCGTCGTCTCAGAGTCCGAATATCGGGTCTTCGGCCGCTGCCACGCTGGCGGAAGAGACCTTGCCGCGCTTGTTCTTGGGCTCCACAACGCGGTCCATCAACTCGTCGAGACTTTCGTCCCCACGCGTGGGCGCGAGCGCCTTGGGCGCAGCCTGCGCCTCGACATTTCCCGGGCGCAGCTTGGCTTGCGCCGTCACGGGTGCGGCGCCGGACTCCACACCAGGGGAATCAGCGGCCGATGCAGCAAGCGACAGCACTGCTTTGGTAGCAGCAGCAGGCGCCTTGGCGACGCCCCTACCCGGCTTGCCCTTGGCTTGCTTCGTGCGCGCGGCCACGCGAGCCTGCGCGACTTCAGGCACAGGCCCAGCGACTGATTCGTCGGCGGCACCAGGCGAAGGCGCCGCAACGGCAGACGCCAGAGCCTGCACTTCTACCTCTCCGAGAAGCGCTGGCTGCTCGCTCCGCTGCGCTTCGTCGAGCACTGCTTCCGCGGTTTGCGATGCAACCGTCTGTGGCTTACCGATCTCCGGTGCACCGAGCTGCGGCTCCGCAGTCTGTGGTTCACCGAGCTGCTCCACGCTTGGCTGAAGTAGCGCAGAGGCGCGTTGTTGTTCCTGCTGCGCCGCGGCCGACGCTCGAGCCTCGATGAAGTTACGTACGTTTGTAGGCTCCTCTATCGGCGAGGCCGTGAGTCCCTTTTCGGCTTTAGCTTGAGGGTCCGTGCTGGAGCGTCCGCGAATTGCCAAACCTGCACAGACCAGTACGGGCACGAGTGCGACGTAGAGCCACCATGAAAGCGCCCTGCGCGTCAGCTGCCCTTCGGCCTGGTGCAACCAAAGCTCTAGTGTGTCGTCCCGGGCGCTTTCCCTGGGCACCACTCCTTCCGCCACGACACTCATCTGAACGCTCGCCGCAGTAGCGCGGACACAGGTCGCAAGCAGAGCGAGCGCCGCGGCGGTACCCACCAAGATCAACAGGAACAGCCGCCCCTTGGCGTCGAGCGACCAGATCGCGGAGCTGAGCTCGGCACGCGGCGAAAGGCTCCACACCGCCCCCACCAGGCAAACGCTCGGAAAGAACGTCACCGCCCAGCCGAGCACCACGTGCACGCCTTGGCGCTCGATGAGCGAACCACCCAGTACGGAGAGTGCGAGTGCGAAGACGCCCAGCACCTCGGGAGCTACACCCGAGAGCGGTAAACTCGCCCCCAGGCTCAACAGCAAGGCGCCCGAAAAAAGTGCTAAAGTCGGTGCCACGCAGGCGTAGGGATGGTGTCGCACGTTGCGGAGCAACCGCTCGAGCACGAAGACGAGTCCCGCCGCGCCGCCGATGGCTAAACCGCCGCCGGCAGCCACCGGTACCCAACGCTGCAGGTCCACCGGATGCGCAAGGTTTTGCGAGAGACCGCTGAAGTACGTGGCCACCGCGGGCGCCGCGACCAGCAACACGTAGCTTGCGCCAAGCAACACGAGCGAAACGGCCAACGTCGCGCTCGAACCGGCAGTCCGGTAAAGCCCAACCTGCTGTGGGTACCCGCCCCGCTCCATGTGATCTCCCGGCTTGTGCGTGATGGACACTGACGTTTAGAGCCCGCCCAACCTGACGATAAGCGCGCCTTGGGGCCGTGGATCAAGTGGGGAGTTTCGGCCGCGTCCTCACAACGTCAAAAACAGCCATTCGCGCGCAACCCGGCTACGATTTTCCAGCGCTACGGAAGCCTGGCGGAGGGCGGACGATCGGAATTGTGGCCTCAGATGCTATTGGGTGGCCTGCAGGGTCACACTCGAGACCCATCGCGCCAGTGCATGGCGCTCCGCATTTCCGTACAAGTGCGGAATGAATTTCTCGCTTCAACTTCGCAGGGGGTCCGCCCGCCTGCTTTTCCTCGGCATGCTGCTGAGCTTGTCCCTTACCGGCTGTCAGCGGCTCGGTATGGCGAACATCAAGCCCGCCAAGCTCGAAGAGAAGTACAAGGGCCCGACCTCGCAGTTCCTCACGGTCGACGAAACCAAAATCCACTACCGCATCGACGGTAACCCCGACGGCCCGGGCGTCGTGCTGCTCCACGGCGTGTTGGCCTCGACGCATACCTGGGATGGCTGGGTCGAGCGCCTCGGCCACAAGTACCATATCCTGCGCATTGACTTGCCCGGCTTCGGGCTGAGCGAGCCGCTCAAGAACAAGAACTACACGCCCGAATACGCCGTGGAATTCTTCGAGAAGACGCGCGCGCAAATCGCGCTCGAGCACCCGGAGTTCAAGGAAAAGACCGAGAAATTCCACCTCGTGGGTAACTCGCTCGGCGGCTTCATCTCATGGTTCTACGCGACCAAGTACCCAGAGCGCATCAACAAGCTCATCCTCATCGATCCCATCGCCTACCAGCAGCCACTGCCCCGCATCATCAAGTTTGCGTCAGGCGGGTTTGGCGGCGTCGCAGCGCAGATTTCCTCGCCGCGCTTCATCGTCCGGAAGAACGTGCGCAAGGTGTACGGCAACCCCGAGTCGCCCACCGATGAAACCATCCTGCGCTACCACGAACTCTTGCTCTACCGTGGCCACAAGGAATCGATGGTCCTGTATTTCAAGACCCTGCGGAAGTACAACGAAGAAGACTCGATGGCGAAGTTCGTCCCGCAGATCCAGTCCGACACCCTGCTGATGTGGGGCGGCAAGGATCGCTGGGTTCCGCCGGAGCTCATCGAAAAGTGGAAGCGCGACGTGCCGAACCTCCAGGTGAAGGTCTACCCCGAGGGCGGTCACATCCCGATGGAAGAATTCCCCGAAGAGACCTCGCGCGATGCCGACGCGTTCATGTCGGGAGGCGCCACCGTGGCTTCCGGCGGCGAAGCCGAAGCCGAGTGGGGCGACAACTGATTGTTCGCTGGGTCCGCCTCGCAGCTCCCTGCATCGCAGCAAGCTGCCGCGCACCCGGCCCCTCGACTGCGTCTGCGACGAGAAGGCAGCCCTAGGCTTCCTGAGGCGTCACGGGCGCGGGCGGCGGTATCGATGCGAGCCGACGCGCCACAGCAGGCGTGACACGAATCCCGAGGCTCTCCACGACGGCCGCAGGCGAGCGCACAAAGCTGTCGTGAGCGGCCAGGGCTTCGGCTGTAGGCGGCGTCATGATCGGCGCCTGGGATGGCCGCTCAGCTTCGGGTTCCGCCGGCAGACTCTCGACCACTTGCAACACAGGCGTTGCCGGCTGGGGGTCCTTACGACGTGCTTTCGATGCTCTCTTGGCCACGGGCCGCTCCTCTCGCTGAGGCGAGCAGCATAAGCCCCTAACTGGCGTCAACGCGTACGAAACCGGACATGGCCGTGCAACTCTCCACAAGCGCTGCAATCGGGCCGCGCAGCGCAGCCTCACCCGCGCGGAAACCCAAGCGAAATGCTCGCGACAGAGGCCCTGGCTGCGGCTCGAGGCTCGTACTGCTAAATTGTAAGACAACTCACGCTGCTAGCGCGGGCCGACCACGAATTTTTCCTGCACTAGCGCTTACAGGCTCTCAGGGACGCACGACTCATGCGCCGTGCTGATGTCAGCGCGTGCGCCGATCGCTCCACCGGCCGCGTGAATCGCGTTGTGAAGCTGCTTGGCGCACAGGTGATGATCGAACGTGCGGCAGGCTTGTTCTCGGGCCGCGGCTCCCAAGCGCGCGCGCGCAGCGGGATCGGTGGCAAGAGCCCGAAAGGCAGCGAGCAGGGCCGGCACGTCGTCCTGCTCCACCAAGAGTCCATCGATGCCGTCGTGGATCATGTCTGCCGTGCCGCCAATTTTCGTGCACAGCACCGGCATACCGGTGGCCATGGCCTCCATCACACTCACGGGAGCGGCCTCGCCCAGCCCGATGCTCGCCAGCACGAAGAGGTCCGACGCCGCCAACAAAGCGAGCACTTCCTGCTCACCGATGCTGCCGCACATACGCACGCAAGCAGAGAGTCCGAGTTCCTTAATTTTGGCTTCGATGCCTGGGCGAAACGGCCCCTCGCCAGCGATGGAGTAGCGGATGTCGAGCCCCTCTTCGCGAGCGCGTTTCACGGCTGCTAGTACCTGAAAATGGCCCTTGTTGGGATGCAGCCTGGCAACCGTCACCACGTGAAGCCCACCGCCCATCAGCGGGCGCGGCACCAGCTGAAATGCACTCGTGTCGACCCCCATCGAGATCACGGGCGCACGCGCAACTGGTAGCCCCACTTTCTGAACCAACTGCTGCTGCAAGGGCCGCGTAACCGCCACTACAAATGCCGCCGCCGCCATTTTGCGTGCGTGATCCACGCCGTAGACCGGAAGATCCCCATGCAATGTGAGACTGTAAGGCACGCCGCAAAGCACATGACAAAGAGCTGCGACATGGGCCGCGTCTGCGCAGGAGTGCACGTGCAGATGTTCTATCGACCGCGCCTCGACCCGGGCCGCAAGGTCCGCAGCACACAACAACAGCGCCAATACCTTGCCGCGCTGGCGTAGGGAACTTTCCTCAAGAGCGCCAATATAGGCGAGCGCAGCACGGGCCTGTGTGGGCCGAACCGCCAACCACCGAAGAGCCGTAGGAAGCCGAGGTGGAAACAGATAGGCCGTGGTCGCGTGCGCCTCGACCGCGAAGTGATGCTGGCACGCTTTCGGATCGGGCCGACGCGTGGAAAGCAGGACGACTTCATCCCCGAGCGCTCTCAGCGCGCTGAGCTCGCGCCAAAAGAACGCGTGCGTCTGGGTGGGCCATTCAGGCACTAGGTATCCAATGCGCGCCATGCTGGAAAAAGAGTTGCTTGAGCCCTGCCGCTCGTCAACCCAAGTCAGCCGCAAGCCCCCAAACAGCGCCCACTCCCCCGCGGCCTAAGCCCTACAGAAGGTTCATCCCAAAACACCGGCCTCTGCTCAAGCGACATCCATGTGTCATGGTCCAGCTGTGCTCGAATTTACCCCAACCCTCATTATTTTCGACCTTGATGGCACCCTGCTCGACACCGAGCCTCTGTACACCCAAGCGGCACAGACCGTGCTCGCGCGGTTTGGCAAGGCCTACGACTGGAGCATCAAGCGTCACACCGTCGGGGGCGATCCGCTGGCAGGCGCACGCTTCGTAGTGGAAACGCTTTCGCTGCCTATCACGCCTGAAGAGTACCTCGATGAGCGTGAACAAATCTTGCGGATCCTGTGCAAAACCGCGCTACCCAAGCCCGGTGCCGTCGCGCTCGTAGAACAACTTCGCGAACGCCGTATGCCGCTCGCTGTCGGAACGAGCAGTCCGCGCGAACTCTGCATGCTCAAGCTCAATACGCACGACGCTTTTAGGCGCTTCGATTGCGTGGTCTGCAGTGACGATCCGGGTATTTCCTCAGGCAAGCCGGCACCCGACATCTTTCTGCGCGCAGCTGAGCTTTGCCGTGCAGAACCTGCAACATGCCTTGTTTTTGAAGATACACCCAAAGGTGTACAAGCCGCCATGGCCGCTGGCATGCATGTCATCGTGACCCCTGACCCCGCCATGCGCGACGCTGATTTTCAGGGTGCAAGCGCCGTCCTCGACAGTTTGGAAGCCGTCTCACTGCGCGCACTTCGACTCTAGATATCCGCAGACGCGCTTGCCGACCAAACTTGGTTGCAGCGCATTCTAGCCTTGCATATCTCGATTGAGATGCTCACTTCACTGCATGACAGAACCTCACAAAGGTCGGCGAGTATTTGTGCAAACCTCCGCATGTGCGGTGGGAGCCGCACTGCTCGGCAGGTTTTGGAGCACGAACGCTCTTGCAGAAACCCCGGGGCTCTCGCTGGCCGCGCCTGAACCCTTCAGCTTCGACAAACTCGTCCAGATCGCGCGCAAACGCGCAGCCGCGCCGTACGTGCCTGCACCGCTCCCTGCCCCAGAAATCATGGAGCAGATGATCTACGACGAACACGAAGCCATTCACTATCGTCGCGATAGCGCACTCTTTCCCGAGTCGCCCTACCCTGTGATTTTCCGCCACCTGGGCAAACTGTTCCCCTCGACCGTCAAGATGTACGCATTAGAGGCGGGCACCGCGCGCGAAATTGTGTATTCCCCCAATTTATTCGATCTGCCCGCAAATTCGGTCGCGAAAAAGCTGCCCGCAGACGCAGGCTTCGCTGGACTCTCCTTCCAGGAGGACGGCAAGTTCGATCCCGTCGACAAGGGCTGGCTGTGCTTTCTGGGCGCTTCCTACTTTCGTGGTCTCGGCGAAGACATCGAGATGGGACTTTCCGCGCGAGCTGTCGCAGTGAACACCGCGCCGCCGGGCAACGAAGAGTTTCCAGGATACGTCGCATTCTATATCGAAGCGGCCAAAACGAAGGATGCACCCGTAATCGTGCACGCCTTGCTCGACTCGAAAAGCTTGGCAGGCGCATATCGCTTTACGTGTCATCGCAAAAACGGCGTGACGATGGAGATCGACAGCAAGCTTTTCCTTCGCGAAGACATCGCTAAACTCGGCATCGCGCCGCTCACGTCGATGTTCTGGTATGCAGAGTACGGCCGCACGAACCACGTCGACTGGCGCCCCGAGGTCCATGACTCCGATGGCCTTCTACTTTGGACCGGCGCAGGCGCACGTATCTTCCGCGCTCTTGAGAATTATCGCGACTTCACGATCTCGCGGTTCCCAGACAAAAACCCTAAAGGATTTGGTCTGTGTCAGCGAGACCGTGATCAGAACCACTACCTCGATCCCGTCAACTACGAACGTCGACCGAGCGTTTGGGTCGAACCGCTTCATGGCTGGGGCAAAGGCCACGTGGAGCTCGTAGAGATTCCTACCGTCGACGAATACCACGACAATCTAGTCGCCTACTGGGTGCCCGCTGCGCCCAGCAAAAAGGGCGCAGCTTTCGATTTTCGCTATCGCCTGCACTGGCGAAATGACGAGCCCTATCCGCCAAGACACCTAGCCACCGTGGCTGCAACCTACATCGGACGCGGCGGCGAACCCGCAACGCCTGAGCCAGAGGGCGTGACAAAGTACGTCGTAGAGTTTCGAGGCGAAGTCCTCGACGCAATTACAGACCCAAAACGGGTGACAGCCAAGATCCACACCTCTCAAGGTCACATCGTGTATCACAAGATTGCGCTCGTTCCGAACACCACGCGTTACCTGCTGCATTTCGATGTCGCCCCGGCAAAGCCAGGAGTAGCGGAGCTAGAAGCCATGCTGTTTTTAGAGGGGAAACCCATCTCGGAATGCTTTCGCTACCGCATGGAGGTACGAGCCCAATGAACACGCGTGTCGGCTACCACAATCCTATCGCGCGGTGCACGGTTACAGCGTTCGCAGCACTCCTCATGCATTGCAATCGCAGCACACCAGCGCCAGCCTCACCCAAGGGACTTCCCGACAGGGTTTCAGTCGAGGCGCAGGCTCCGACAGGCTTCTCTGCGCCGCCCGCTGCGTTCGACGAGCTCGTAAAGCGTGCGCGCGAGGACAGCCATACCCTGGGTAAGGAGCCCACCCGCCTGAACCTGCCTCCTTCCCTACAGAACCTCGACTACGAAGCGTATCGCACGATCCGCTTTCGCGGCGAACACAGCCTGTTTCGCGGTGAAGCAGGCCATTTCGAAGTACAGTTCTTTCACGTAGGGCTCCACTACTTCGAGCCCTTGCGCATTTCCGTGCTCGAGAACGGACAACTCAAACCCATTCCATTCAGCACAGACCTCTTCTCCTACGAGGGCATGACACCACCGCCGAAAGATGCCGAACTCGGCTTCTCAGGCTTTCGTGTACACGCTCCGCTCAACAGCGAGCAGTACCGCGACGAGATCATCGTCTTTCAAGGCGCCAGCTACTTCCGCTCCTTGGGCCGCGGTCAGACGTACGGCCTCTCGGGGCGCGCACTCGCAATCAACACGGGAGAGCCCGGACCAGAAGAGTTCCCACGCTTCACCGAGTTCGTGCTCGTGCGCCCGGCCGCAGAGGACGCCTTCATATGGATTCTCGGCTTTCTCGAGAGTCCCCATGCCGTCGGCGCCTACGCCTTTCGACTCACGCCTGGCGACACCACGCAAATCGAAGTCACGGCTCACGTGTATCCGCGCGGTAAGGTCGACGTGTTCGGCCTTGCGCCTCTCACGAGCATGTTCCTGTTCGGAGAAGAGGCCCCAGCACGCTTCGGAGGCGACCATCCCCACCTTCAGCGCCCCGAAGCCCATGACTCCGACGGCCTGCTGATGTGGGGTTCCAGCGGCGAATGGCTATATCGTCCGCTGCGCAATCCACCGCACACGCAGGTCACAACCTTCCGCCTCGACTCACCGCGCGGCTTCGGTCTGCTCCAACGCGATAGGAATCCGGAACACTATCGCGACCCCGAATATGCCTACGAAAAGCGGCCCAGTGCATGGGTAGAGCCCGTGGGAGATTGGGGCAAAGGCTCAGTTCGACTACTCGAGATTGCAACTCCGCTCGAAAGCGACGACAACATCGGTGCAATGTGGGTGCCCGACGAAGTGCCCGCAGATGGCCTGCTGCTGCACTATCGCGTCCATATCGGCGACGAGATGCCAAGCAATCTGGGCCCAACCTCCAAGGTTACAAGCACTCGCTTCTGGAATACGGAAGGGCGCACGAAGGTAGCACTCGAGTTTACGGGTGCTGCGCTAGCGCAAGCCGCATCGCTCGACACAGTCGTCACAGCCGTAGGCCACAGCATCGAAAACCAGAAGGTCGAGCGTGAAGCTGACCGGGTCCAGCTAGAGTTCGATGTCGTGCGCGCCGACACGCGAGAAGTTGAGCTGCGCGCGTTCCTAAAATCTGGAGAGCACGCGGTGAGCGAAACCTTTATCTATCTATTGCCAGAAATCCCGAAGACTTAGCGGGTGTAGTCCGCGATGAAACGCTCGATGTCGATCCGCGCCATGACCAGATTGGTTTCGGCCGGATCGAATACGAGCAACGCGAAGCAATGTGGCTGCCTCACCAGTGGCTTTATCAGCTCGCAGCAGGACGCGGTCGTCACGACCAACTCATACAGCTCCGCCTGGTTGGTAGCGACCGAGAGCATGCCGTACTCGAGGCGTACCATGGCTGCCGCGCATTCTGCCCAGGCGGCGGCATCCGCGGTCTGCGACGTGGCCTGGCTCGTGAGCACCATCCCCGACTCCGCATCGACCACGGCCAACACCAACCCGCCGACAGGCAGCGCGGGAATCGGCGCAAGCTGCATCGCAAAGCTCGGAACACGCGGAGAAGGCGGCAGCGATTGACGCAGCGGCAAGAGAGAATCGTGCAATCGCTTAAATGGAGGATCTTCGTCACCGAACTCGAAGAGGGAAGTGTCTTTTCCTCGCTCGTCACGCATCTGCATTGCGGTCATCAGCAGATAGCTGACGGGCCTTGTAATAGTGCGCTCAACGATGGGGCATCCGTGCTCCACGGTAACCCGCCCCGAGAGCCAGGCGATGATGCGAAGGGCTGCCTCCTCCCCTCGCAGCTCCCCCGCACAAGCGTCGAACAGCTCACCTCGATTCACATACATCTCTCCGCTACGCCCTTGCGCTTGAATCGAGAGAGAGCATGTCTTTCGCTCGATCTCGATGAGCTGCAAGAACGAGGGTAGGCTGACGTTGTGCAGCGTGCCGCTCAGACTCTCACACAGCCCCGCTTGTATTTGTAGCGCGGCCTGCCCCACGTCGATCGGCTTCACGAGCCAGTCGATGACCCCCAGCTGCGAGAGGCCTGCCCGCACGTCTGGAGTCGCTTCGGCGACCACTGCAAACCTCGCAACCGAGGAACGCTCGCTCTTTAGCCTTCGAAGCAGGTCCCATCCCTCCTGATAGGCTGTGAGATCGAGTACCAGCGCATCGAACGTGTCGTCCACCAGCTCGGCCTGCGCTCGCTCTATGCTGCCTACCGCAACTACACCACAGTCTGTATTGCGCGCAGCCAACGCAGGTGCGACGGCCCCGACACCGTCAGGCTCGACCACCATGATACGCGTCACGACGGACTCCCGCTGGACGTTACCAATGAGCCTTGTTCGACAGCCCGCGCCGGTAAAAGCTTCGCAAGCTGGCTGAGCAGCAACGTCGAAGCGAGGCGCGTACGGCAGATGGCCACGTACCACACCTCGCGCTGACGCCAAGTGACGATCGACACCGCCCCACTCCACGACGCAGATACGATGGAGGTCGTCTGGTCGAAGTAGCTCGTTACATCGAAAAGCTGATGGGACCAACTGCCCATCTCTCGCACGTCCGACACGAGTAGCTCACAGGCAGCGTCCACCGCCACCACGAGAGGCGCTCGGAGCTCAGCATCACGCACGAAGGCGACGCCACTCGCATTGGGGACCAAAATGGCTCCTAGGTGCAACCGTGCCTGCTCCGAGATTCTGCTGCGCGGCGCAGCAAGCGAGGACAAAAGCTCCACCGCAGAAAATACGAAGCGCGCATCGTAACCGCGCTTGACGTGCGGCGTAAACTCCGTCGGCCGGGTTCGCAATCTCGCGATGCGCCCCACAGCCTCCCCCGTATGTCGGGTCAAGGCGCTGCGCAGATCGCCCGTGGAAAGCAAGCCACTCGACACCAACGCTTCACCAATCGGAGTGCCGTTTTGCTTACAGCACCGGAACAGCGCCTCCATCTCCTGCCGAGCTAAAGGAGGCTCCTTCTGCTGACACAGGATGTCAGTCAGACGCCGCTGCATGTCGGCCGCCACCGCCCAACAAACGCGCCGATTCTGGAGCAGAATCACGCCGTCCTCGCCGTAAGCAAGCACGCCAGTGGTCCCATGCGGAAGTCCCTCGATATGCTCGAGCAGCTCCACCGTAGCATCGATTGTCGCGGCATCGGGCAAGAGAGGAAGCTCTGACACAGGCATCAACCTCCTTTCAGTTCCAACTTTTTCTGACGCAGCGCAGACAGTACGTAACCCACGTTGCTCATCCCTCGGGCCAGGGCCACGAGCGCCACATCGGGCCGGCCCTCGAGCCGTTCCACAACACGGACATGTCCTGCAGAGACCAACACAAGCTCTCGAAATCTCCCTACCTCGGATTGCCCGAAGCGTGCCAAGAGGCTTTCCCACGCCCCACTACACGCTGTACCAAACAGCTCTGGAGAAGCCGCCGCAATCTCGTCGAACTCCCCGCTCAGGTCGCCCCCCAAATCAGCGATAACCAAGCCTGATCTTAGGCAAACCAGAGCGTATGACAGATGCGTGTCTCCTCCTGAATTCACGGGTAGATCCCTTTGGGAGGCCGGCTGCTCGTGGGGCGAAGCGTCTTTCTTTGCCCCGTTTCGACTCCGCTCTCGCGCTCGTCTATCTGCTGCAGAAGATCGAGGAGCAGCGTGTGAAACGGACGGTGAATGGTTCGTTCCACGGTTCGGACAGGAACCTTGAACATCTGCGTCCGCGCCTCGGAAAGCAGCTCGGAGAGTGCTTCTTCACCCCGTAGATGCCCCCACTCTGCGTGGATGAGCTCACCGTGCTCGATCACGATTTCTGCGTGGCCCACACAGAATCCCACGCTCGCCGCGTCCGTATGCGCCTGGCGTAATTGGTCCACCAAGAGCTTGGGCTCAGCCTGCAGTACGCCAAGCCCCTCTTTTAAAGCCATGATGAGCTGCGGACCCGTATACGGCTTTGGCAATAGGACGCCATGGCCAAAAAACCGGTGACCACTCTCGTGTCCAATAAAGGAAGTCGTCAAGATCCGAGGTGCCCAGGCAAAGGCCAAAAGCTCGCCCGGCTCGAGTGAATCGCAGTCGAGCAAGTAGGCGTCGAAGGCCTTCTCGGAAGCCAAGCTCAAGGCCACGTCGAAGCTTTGCGACCCCTCCACGGTGACTCCGTGTTGTTTGAGCGTCCGCGCCACGGCGGCGTTGAGGCGGAGATCAAATTCAAGCATCAAAAGTCGCATCGAACTCCCTCCGACTTTGGCAAAAACACAGCAAATGCCGCACCGACTTGTGTCGACTCAAGCAGAAGGCGCCCTCCCTGACTCTCCGCCGCCGCGCGCGCATCGACCAAGGCTAGGCTCCCGTTGAAAGCACCCAACTCGTCGCGAGCGTCCATACTGAAGACGGCGTTCCATTGTCCTTCCGACAAGACCGGCCCATCGTCCGCAATCCGAAGGTAGAGATAGCTGTGACCTCCCGAGGTGGAGATACTCGACGATATCGTCACCAAGCACGGTGCTCCCGAGCGCTCCACCGCATGCAGCAAGAGGTTTACAAATATCTGCTCTATTACGATAGGATTGCCCCGAACCCAGTCCGCTCCTGAAGACAACTCGAGGCGTACCCTGTGTAGGCCATCGCGATAGAACGAATGTAGAATTCCTTGCGCACGATTCATAATTTCGTTGATAGACACCGGAACCGAAATCGTCGGACCAAGCCGTACGTAGTCCAGTAAACCATCGAGTGTGAGCTGGAGCCTCCGGCTTGCGTGCGAAATATCGCCGATGGTGTCGCGGAACGCATGCAGTCCCACATGGCCGTCGCTCGACTCCAAGACATCCGCTCCGTACACAATACTTGCAACAGACCCGCGCAGATCATGCGCTACGCACGCCACAAGCCGGTGGGTCGTCTCCACGCGCAGGCGGTGAAGTCCCTCAAGCACAGTGGAGCTCTTTCCTTGGACCTCGCGCATGAGAATGAGATAGCCAGATGGCCCGGCCTCATAACGTATGCAGCCGAGGACCGAACGACTCTGCGTGGACACCCTCCACTCGGCAGCATCGCCTAAAGCCGTTCGTTCTAACAGCATCCACAGCTCTGGAAGCAGCCGATTCCCCTCAGCAGTCAGCACGAAAAACTGGGCCAACAGCCCACGTGCGGTCGGCGTCACGGCCTGCAATTCACCATCGCGTGAGCAGAACACGACGGGAGCAACCACACCATCAGAGAGGAGCAGACAACGTGTGCACCTCTCTTCACGCGGTATCGCTTGCTTTGATTCCACACTCCGATACGTTGCAAGCCGCGGGCCACGAAGAACACTCAAAGTCGGCGAGCAAACCACCGATTTATCGCCTCAGGCGCTTTCCGCCATGGCGGACTTCAACCAGCGACCTGGCGAATCTCGTCATGTGAATCAAAAAAAACAGAACAGAGGCTTATAAACGCCTTTTTTCCGGCGCCAAGCACTTGGCCTCTAGCTTGCACATGACCGCGGATGCAACGGCTAGGCAGCGTACCCGCTCTGGTTGCGGAGACGGTCGAGCGCTAGCACCAACGCAAATGATGTACGGAGGAAAAACGTGGCTAACATCAAGGAATCTCTCGGCCGCATTATGCAGCTCGACGGCGCAATGGGAGCCTGCATCGTCGACAGCAATAGCGGCATGATGCTCGGCGCCGAAGGCGGCTCGGGCACCATCAATCTCGAAGTTGCCGCAGCCGGCAACACCGAGGTGGTTCGAGCCAAGCGCAAGACGATGCGCAATCTCAGTCTCAAAGACTCCATCGAAGACATCCTGATCACCTTAAACAATCAGTACCACCTGATTCGCCCCCTGGCGACGAACGACGCTCTCTTCATCTATCTCGTCTTGGACAAAACCAAGGGGAATCTCGCGATGTCGCGCCACCAACTGGCTTCGATCGAGCGCGACCTCGCCGTCTGAATGGACAAACCGAGCTCTCAACAGAAAGGATCTTTGCCCATGCCAAGCGAAAAGCAGCTCTCCGACGTACTCGAAAAAATCCAGAACGAAGCCAGCGGCTTCATTGCAGCTTCACTCGTCGACCTGGACTCGGGAATGACCTTGGCCGTCAAGTCTGCCCGCTCTGATTTCGACCTGACTGCAGCCAGCGCCTACAACAGCGAGCTGGTAAAGCAAAAGCTGAAGATCATGCGAACCCTGGGACTTACCGGTTCCATCGAGGACATGCTGATCTCACTCTCCGATCAGATCCACTTGGTGAAGCTCGTGGGCCCCAACACGTTTCTCTACCTCGCGGTGGACAAGAAGCAGAGCAACATCGCCATCGTCCGCAATGCAGTCAACAAGCATACGAACGGGCTGATTTGACAATCTGTGTGCCGCGCCGCTCCCGGTCCACCTTCACAAGATAGCGACGCGCCGGGAGTGGCGTCTTGCTTTCGTCCGTCCGTACGCCATCGAGAGAGCTCAGATGCCCACGATCGACCCCGTGCGAGGAGTGCTCGTCATCCGAATCGTCTACGATGGGCCTGCCCTATCCGGCAAAACCACAAGCCTCCGTGCGTTAGCCAAGGGGGTCGCGCGCACGGTGGAATGCCCTGGTGAGAAGGACGGTCGGACGCTCTACTTCGACTGGCTTGACTATATCGGCGGCATTTTCGAAGGCCGACAGATTCGATGTCAGATCATCAGCGTTCCCGGTCAGCGGCAACTCGCCAAACGACGCAAAGTGCTTCTCGACAGTGCGGACGCCGTGGTGTGTGTGCTCGACACGCGACAGCCGGAGCTCGAGTTCGGTCTCCAGTGGCTCACGGATCTCTGTGCCCACTGCCGCGCCGAGCAGCCGCCCGTAGGCGTTGTGCTGCAAGCCAACAAACGTGACGCGAGCGACGCCATACCCTTCGAGGAGTTGCGAACCCGTGCCAATGCAGTCGCTCCAATCGCAATCGTGGAGTCCGTGGCTCGCGCATCCGATGGCATTCGTGAGGCCTTTGTTCTCGCAGTACGCCTCGCGCTCGACCGTGTTCGGGCTTTGTCGGCGGACGGACGCCTAGAACAGAACGCCCCCAAAGAAGACGATGCGGCGGCCTTGCTCCAACATCTCGAACGAGCGGAGGCGGTCGCTGACTTCGAACTACCGCCCCCACCTCCTTTGGTCGAGTCCAGCACACCTTTTCCAGAGTTGTTGTTGGGCAAGATGCCTAGCCCTGTCTCACGTCCGCAAGCCTTCGTGCCGCTCGAAGACGCAGGAACAGGTGAGGTCCTGTTTGTACCCGATCCCATGATGCCCGGCGGGATGATCTGGCCGCCTGTGGACGGTCGCGCGCTCCTTCACGAGGTCGCTGGTCTCAACATTCAACCTGCGCGCACACCACGAGGCGAATGGTGGGGCTCGGGTTCCGGTTGGCGCTTCCACTCGAGCGCACACGCACTCTTCGAAGACCCGAACAAGGCACGCTCAGAACTCATCGAGCGAGCACGCCTTCACTCCGCAAACGCAGATCACATATCGGCAGGGCGCGCTGTCATTCTCGCTGAAGCCGGCCAGGGGCGACTGAGGTTATGGCAGCTCGTGCGCGTCGAGCCCGTACTGCGCGAGCGGCTCGCCACGGTGATGGGAGCGAAGGACACCAAGCGCGCGGCTACGGGTCTGCTCGAAATCGCCATTCAGCTTCTGGCTGCACGGGACTGGTTCGGCAAGGGCGCCATCCACCTACCGTGCACGCTTTGGACCGTTGGAGCAGCCAAAGCCAAGAAACCAACGTTCGTCGGTCTGATGCCCGATCACGCCCACAAGATGAAAGAACTCGAGTCGCGTTCCCTGCTCGAGCGTGAGCTGACTCCGCATTTGCGAGAGATGCGACGTACACGCGTGGACTACGCAGAGATCTTCAGCTTTGTAGTGGCGTTAGCCGAAGCCGCACCCGCGAATGAGCCGGTGCGTTGTTTTGGAGACGTCGTCAAAGCCTTCGATTGATCAGCGAAGTCCATACTTTCGCAGTCTGTCGCGGAGTGTCGTCCGCGGGAGGCCGAGCACACGCGCCGCTGCACTCAGATTGTGGCCAGATGATTCCCAGGTCTCTTGAATCGTTCTGCGCTCCAGGTCACGCAGCGGTTCAAGCTTGACCCCCGTCTGCGTGTTCGAGGTGAAAGTAACTCTGCTCTCGGCCGCGACTGGCACAGGATTGCTAGGCCTTTCCTGCCGATCCTTTAGAGCAGCGGTGAGCTCAGCAACACCGACGCGACCGCCCACGGACAGAACCGCAGCTTGCTGCACCACGGCCCGCAGCTCGCGAACATTTCCAGGCCAGTCGTACGCATGGAGCGCTTCGATGGCTCGCGCCGAAAAGTCCGCGCTGATCCGATAGCGCAGGGCAAAGTCGTCTAGGAAGTGTCGCGCCAGCACATCAATGTCCTGCGCGCGCTCTCGGAGTGGCGGCGTGGCGATGGTGAAGCCAGCAAGGCGATAGTACAGGTCGCTGCGCAGACTCGAGCCTACGCCGATGAGATTTCTATGCGTAGCGCTGATCACCCGCGCTCGAAACGGAAGATCGCGACTACTACCAACGCGCCGAAAGGTACGCGTCTCAAGTGCCCGCAGCAGCTTGGGCTGAAGACCGGGAGGAAGTTCGCCTATCTCGTCGAGAAAGAGCGTGCCCGTTCCTGCCGCTTCAAACAAACCTGCCCGATGCCCTCGCGCACCTGTAAACGAACCTGCTTCGTGACCAAACAGCTCGCTCTCGAAAAGTGACTCCGGAATCGCAGCGCAGTTGACTGGAACGAACGGCCCATCTGTGTCGCTCGTCCCATGGACGGCCTGCGCTACGAGTTCCTTGCCCGTACCCGTCTCGCCCGTAATAAGGACCGGGAGGTCGCGGTAACGCGCAACGGTGCGAATCTGCTCTCTCACGGCGCGAATCGGCGGAGCCTCGCCCATGATGAGGCCTAAAGGCAAGGCGCGTACCTGCGTAGTCTCCGCCTCGATCGGTCGCTCGACGTCCAACATGGCGCGCAGACGAACATCGAGCGACGCTGCACTGATGGGCTTTTCGAGCACGTCTTGCGCCCCCGCTCGAACCGCGCGCACCGCCGACTCCACATCCATGTTGGCCGACACCAGCATCAGTGCCGAGGGTACGCGTCGAGCACGCAAATGCTCTATGAGTGACAGGCCGTCCATTCCAGGCATCTGCAGATCCACCACGATGGCTTCAGTCGGTTCGTCCTGAACAGCTTCGAGCGCCTCATCGCCGCTGCTTGCGATTCGAACCGCCCAACCGTGAACGGACAGCTCGCGAGCCAGAGAGCGCGCGTGCAGAAGATCATCGTCAACGAGAAGAACGCCAGCCCGTCTGTGCATCGAGGTGTCCCTGGGGCCTTCACGAGACATGCGCGTACGCCGCACATCGAAGCTCACGCGTCGTAAGCTTCGGTGCCAATCGCCCCACGAAAAGATAGCCCAAGCACGCCATCCCCATCAACTTGTTAGTCGTTGTGGCGACTTGTTCAAACCAATTGGGGATTGGTCTATTTACGCGCAATTTTGCGCTCAAGACTCAACCCGCGAGCGCGCTGAACTCTGCGCAATCGGACGCTCAGGACGCGCTTTTCGAGGACTCGTGTTCCTCTTCGGCAACGGATGTGCTTGAGAACTCGAACTCCATGTCGTGGATAGAGTTGCCGCGCTGCAAGGTCACAGACATGCGATCCTTGCTTAGGTTACGCGCCTCAAGATACGCATCCATGTTGCTCATCAGGACGCCGTTGACAATCAACAGCCGGTCCCCGACTCGCACTCCCGCTCGTTCAGCAGGAGAACCTGGAAAGCAAAACCAAACCGGAATCCCCTCAACATGTGTTGCAGACACAGCGTACACCCCTCGAAGCACAACAGGCGCCTCATGTAGGTTTATATAGCACCGAGAAATGTGCTTCTTCCCTGCACTCGACCGTTCTGTGAGGTAGCGCTTGCTTTAGAATCGTCCATTCGTGGGTTCGTAAGAGCCAGCGCAATGTCGTCTCACAGCGGATGAGGCGTTTTGACTCACAAGCTGTCCTCTCGGAGTGCGTGCTCGAAAGGGGAATGGTGTGTTCAATCGTTTTTCAGCATTTATGCCGGCATTTTTGGCTCTAACAATTTGGACTCAGTTCGAAATGGCCACAGCAGAAAGCCAAGACATCAACGCCGCGGCCAATGCCTTTGCTCAAGCGCAACGCGCGGAACTCGCTCTCGACCACGCTCGCGCTGCCGAACTCTACGAGCTCGCAGACAGCATCATGGAAGCACCCGAAGCACTACGTAATGCTGCGCGTTCGTGGCTGCTGGCAGAGCGCTGGGTCCGAGCCGCCGGTGCGGCGGAGGACCTTCTCAGTCGCTACAGCGCAGATCCTACTTCAAGCGCCCTCGCAGATGAAATCTTACTCCGCACACGTCCTCGGCTCGGCCGCGGAGACGTCCTCTGCGCTTCTCCTTGCACACTCGGTGTCGATGGCTTGCTCGCTCCAGGCGCAGCGCGCAGCGAACACATCCTATACCTCGAGCCGGGGGAACACTCCGTAGTCGCACACTTCGAGCCCGGCGACTCCCATCACGCGCGTGTCGAGGCGCAAGCGAACCAGACGTTTGCTCTCACATTCGATCGGGCTTCAGAGCCGCCCAAGGCACCAGCGCCGAAAGCCCTCGGCATCGCAAGCCCGCTCTCGCCCGAACCCTATCTAGTGGCGAAGGAGACGCCATACCGAAAGCGCTCGCGACTTCCGCCCATCTATTTTGCATCGTTTGCGCTGGCCACAGCCGGTCTAGGAGCCGTCACCATTTGGTCGGGTATCGACCTACTGCAGGCGCGAGATGAGTTTCGGTCGTCCATGCAGCCGACACGCGAGGCTTTCCAGACTGGCGAAGACAAAGATCTGCGCACGTCGATCTTACTGGGCAGCACCATCGTCGTCGCTATCGCAGCTGTGACGCTCGTGTTCTTCACCGACTTTCGAAAGCCGCTACTGTCCAAGCGACGAGGTCGCGTACGCCGCGCGGAAGCCCCCCAGGCATGGCAGGGCATGTGGTCCCTCGGCGGGCGTTTCTGATGACCACACCACGCGAGACCCTCCACGACAACGCCGCGCGCCTTGTCACTGCATTCTGTGCGCTTGCAGGAATCGTCGCCTGCGATGTCTTCGATGCCTCACTCGAAGCGCGTTTATCGGCTCCGCCACCTGGCGGTCAATCACCCATCTTTCTCGCCAGTTCTTGCACTGCGCCCGACCTCCCCTTGGTCGAGAGCAGCGAAACGCCGCGAGAGCTTCCTCTAGCCCAGTTGAAAAACAGCGCTCACGAGAGCGGAGAATGCGCGATTTCCCATGACGTTTTGGGACTCTCTGACGGGTTTTTCCGAGTCTCGGCTAGCGTCGGTCAACGCTGGCACTTTCATCTCGACCCGGCGCCTGGGCAAGATCTTGCGGTGTTTGCATCGCCGAGCTGCGATTTACGCGAATGCGTAGCCGCTGCCGACGTGTGCGGAACCAATGAATCCGAGCACTTCACATTTGTGGCGGAGAAGGAGTCCGAATACATCGTCGTGGTGGATGGCATCGACCCTGAGAAGATCGACACGCTTCAAATCTTAGCCATCAGTCCGGAGTGTGGAGACAACAACAAGGTGCACGGCGAAGTTTGCGACGATGGCAACCTGGTATCAGGCGACGGTTGTGACAACGCCTGCCGTGCAGAGCTCTCCGGGACGCGTGTCGACGAGGTGGAACCTAACGATGACACCTATCTTGCCAATGTTCTGACAGCCGAGCTCAAGCCCCCGCTTCATCTCAATGGCAAGCTCGGGGGCGGCACGTGCCAACCCGACTTCTTCCTCTTCCGCGTGCAGCGGGCTTCGCT
This sequence comes from uncultured Polyangiales bacterium, assembly GCA_964515685.1. Lineage (GTDB taxonomy): Bacteria > Myxococcota_A > Polyangia > Polyangiales > DASUME01 > DASUME01. The sequence continues at coordinate 22,021 of CAZEWA010000035.1, forward strand.
GCTGACGGTCGAAGTGAAAACCGGGGCTGGGACGACTTGCGAGAAAGCCCCAGCACTTTCTCTCTCGCTTTCCGAAGCAGACCAACTTGAACTTCGAGACAAAATTCTCGTCGCGGAGGACGAAGGGAGTGATGGCACGTGCCCGGTTCTCTCGGAGGTCGCGCTGCAGCCAGGGACGTTTTTTCTGCGCCTGGCGCGCATCGGTCCGTCGGCCCAGTTCGACTACCGCATCGAAATCGGGCTTGAGCCCACGCCCTCAAAATGAGCGCAACCTGGGATCAACGGCGCAAGTACGGATTGCCGTCTGAGATCTGCAAAATCGGTTGCGCAAGGCCACCAGATGTCGTGTCTTGTGCGCCCTCCTGATTGGAGTCCACGCGAAGCGGGGCCGTGAGCTGCACATCGGAACGCTTAAGGCGCAGACGTCTGGGCAATGGGGGCGGCGTCGAGACTCGCTCGTTGCCCACCTCCTCGGACTCCACATGCTCATCGCCCGTGCTCGCCAACTCGCCGGACGCCGGCACGACATCTGTGTGGGGACCGATTTCGGGGAGCACATCAACTTCCAGCGTGGTGACGTAGGGCATTGAAGCCGCAAAGACCGTCGCTTCGTTGGGTTCGCTAACTCGCAGCATGACAGGCACGCGCCCCATCCGGAGTGGCTCGTCTTGAAACGCCCAAACTACGCAGCCAATGCTCGAAAGAAGTCCGACGAGCAAGAGCAGATAGGTCGCTCGCGGCGCAGACTCATGCCTCACCACGGGCATGGACGCGAGCTGTGCCGGCACTTCTTCCCGCGCTGAATCCGGCTCTCGCTTTTCCTCGCTCACAGGCAGGTCTTTGGAGCGCGTCGCCAGCTGAGAGGGATACCACGGCGCGCCGTGCACTCGTCTTCCCCCATCACTGGACCCAGCCCAAGTGCCGGGGCTGGTCGCAAACGTAAAGCCACCGGCATAAGGCTCGAGTGCCTCAGCCAGCGCCGCCACCGTGGCGAATCGATCGTCGGGCTTCACAGCGAGGCAACGCATTACCGCTGCCGCGTAGCCCTTATCGAGTGCAGGACACAGCTCGTCGAGCGGCGGCGGATTGCCCTCGACAATGCTGAGCGCAAGCCCTGGCAACGAGTCGGCCTCGAATGGAAAATCACCAGACAGCGCGCGATAGAAGATAATGCCCAGCGCGTACACGTCCGAACGAGCGTCGGCGCTTCGTGCGCTGCGAATCTGCTCGGGCGCCATGTACTGCGGCGTCCCAAAGACAGCGCCCTCGAGCGTGAGCTGATGCAAGCCTAGGTCCGCAAGTTCGCCGCCCAGCTTCGAGATGCCGAAATCGAGCACCTTCGCCTCGCGCGGCTCGCCATCGGGGCCTTCACACAAGAGAATGTTGTCGGGCTTGAGATCCCGGTGCGTAACACCGATGCGATGGGCTGCGTGCACGCCGCGCAGGACCGGCAGCATGAGCTTGGCGAACGTAGTCGGGTCCTGGGGCCCACGCTGCAACCGCGCGCCGAGGGTCTCCCCCGACAGCAGCTCCATGACCAAATAGAGTGCCCCGTCATGGCGAACCACGTCGAACACATTGACCACATTGGGATGATCGATACGGCCTGCCACCTGGGCTTCTCGTAGGAAGCGCGCCGAGTACTCATCGTTTTGGGCAAGCTCGTCGTGCAGGCGCTTGATCGCCACAGCCTTACCCGTCATCACGTTGACCGCAGCAAAGACGACTCCCATGCCGCCGTCACCGAGAGGCCGCCCGAGTCGATACTTGTCTGCGATGAGGTTCCCCTGATCCATCCCTCACCCGCGTTTACACCCGCCGTGTCATCACGACGCCGCGGGTCCTGAGAGTTTAGCAGTGCTCTCCTCCGTTCTCCCTTGTGCCAACTGCGAGCCAGTCGGGCGCTGTTGGCGGCTTCCTTCCATCCTTCAGGACAGGTTCATTCATGGATAGTTACAGCACTTATGCATTTTACTTGGAGCGCGGACCCCGCCTGAGCGGCCTGCGGATCGCAATTTCCTGGTTCCAGCCCCAACAATCGCCCTAGGCCTCGTACCTTATTTTTTTTTTCGAATCTTCGGGGCACAGGCACCGTCCATGGCCCCATGATGGGAAAATCTAATATTGGTTTCGGTGACTTACAGCACAGTCCCCGCATGCTCGCCCGCCCTCCTCACCCCAGCGACCAGGAGATTGGTCCTCTTGTGTCAATCCCCCGAAGCCACGCGGTCAAGGCGGCCCCCCGACATTCAGGCCTATCCTCCGCGCCCAGATGCTCATGCAGGCCGCTTGGCGCTGCGTCGGCGGACATGCGGAGGAAAGAACAATGAATCGAAGGCTTTCAGTGATGTTGCTAGTGGCCGCCGCGCTACTGGCACTTCCGGGCGTGGCGACTGTTGCGGCTGGCTCGGAAACCGTAATCCGACTCGGCACGCTGGCTCCGGCCGGCAGCAGCTGGGATCGCGTCTTCAAAGCGTGGAACAAGAGCCTCGGCGAAGAAACCGGCGGCGCCCTCAAGATCCAGCTCTATCCGGGCGGCTCTGCGGGTGACGAGCGCGACGTACTCCGCAAGATGAAGGTTTCGCAGATGGACGCCGGTGGCTTCACCTCCATCGGTCTTGCTCTCGTGGCGCGTCAGATCCAGGTCCTGCAGTTGCCCGGCCTGATCTACGACACCGATCACCTCAACAAGGTGCGCGACAAGCTGGGCCCGGACTTCGAAGCTGTCTTCGAGAAGGAAGGCTACAAGTTGCTCGGCTGGGGCGATGCAGGCTTTGCGCGCATCCTCAGCAACCGTCCCATCCTCTTCCCCACCGACTACAAGTCGGTGCGCCCCTGGGTGCCGTCTGACGACGCTGCGCTTCCCGTCTTCATGAAGCTCGTCGGCGCCAACCCCGTCGCCGCTGGTATCCCCGAGGTTATCGCGGGCCTTCAGACCGGCATGATCGACACGGCGCTCGGCTCTGCCATCGCCGCCGTTGCCCTTCAGTGGTTCCGCAACGTCACGCACGTCAGCAAGGAAGCCGCGGTTCCGGTCATCGGCGCCACGCTCCTGCGCATGGAGTTCTACAAGGCCCTCTCGCCCGAGCATCAGCAGGCGCTGATGTCGACCGGCAAGAAGGCGCACGATGCGCTGCTCAAGCTCATCGACGCCGAAGACAAGCGCGCTTACCAGACGCTTATCACCAAGGCTGGCCTCAAGGAGTTCTCCACGCTCGGCACCCCCGAGCAGGAGAAGGCTTGGGTCAGCGTCAACATGGAGCTCCGCAAGAAGCTCACGGGCCAGCTCTGGAGCAAGGAGTTCTACGAGAAGGTGTCCAACGTCTCGGCTGAACTCGGCGGCGGCAAGGGCCACACGGCCATGAAGTGAGAGCTCGCGCGACCGCAGCCAGCACGCACTACGCGAGCAAGGGCTGCCAAAGGTCGCGCTTGAGCTGAGCCAGCATCGCCTGGGCCTCGGGCGCACTCGGCAAGCCGAGCTGCCTGTGGGCCCTTCCAGGTGCCTCTCTGGGCTCATTGACGAGCTCGGTGATGGCTCGCGCCATGGCCAAGCGCACCCGAGCGCGCGCTTCGGGCGTGAGCCTCACCATGGCCCAGACATGCACACGGTGCGCGAGGGCCGCATGCCGAAGCTCATCTTCGGCAATTGGGCCCATCGCTGCGCGCAGTGCGTACTCTTCGGCTCGCCCGGCCTGCAACGCACCCACCATGGCGCCGTAGGTCTCGCGTACGCAGCCTTCGACGGCATTCTCCAGCGCGAGCTGCTCAAGCTCCGGTAGTGGCTCCTCGGAGACCTCTGCAGCGCAAACCTCAGCTCCACGCCCCCGCGCGAGCGCAGCCACCGTGTGGGCATGACGCACTTCATCGGCCTGGGCCTCGAGCGCTGCGGTCACGAGTGCCTGCGGCGCGCCGAGCTGCTTCAGCGCCCGCGCGAGACGCTCGAAGGAGATCACGCTCGCAGCTTCCAAGTAGGCGCACTCCGAGAGGAAGGCGCAGACCGCGTCACCTTCGGCGCGAGCGGGCTCTAGAAGCCCCGAGGGGCGCCTGCCTACGCAGGCATCGCTGCGCGAGAGCTCCTTCTCCGCCAGTTGCTGCACCTCTCCGGCAGAGGTCACGCGCAGCCAATATCCCATCGTCACCATCGGGGCGCAGTCCGAGATCAGACGCGTAGCAAACACCTCGTACCCCGCAGGGATTCGCCGCACCTGTGTGCTGTCCGATTCGCAGGAGATGCTGTAGCGCTCGGCGTGAACCAACAGCAAGGCTTCATCTACCGTGTCGATCGGCACGAGCAGCTCGCGAAGCTCCCCGGGCGTTGCCCAGCGACGCACCTCCGCGCCGTTCGTGGTGACAACCGAAATCTCTCGACACACCTGCAGGCACTGAGCGTTGGCGGGTAAGACAGGATGACGTGACACCTGGGCTTTGCAGGCGGTTTTAGGCGGCGCGCCCACGCAGGGCACTCCGTGCTGGCTCAACACCTGAAAATCACCGAGCATCCAGTCGTCTGCACTGCCCTGCCCCGGCATGCCTCCAGACGAGCGCAGCGCCAGATAGTCCACCGGCAACGCGGGCTGTAAGCGAACCGCCGAAACCGGGAAACCTGCGCTCTCGTCACAGGTCACGCGCTCCTCAACGGCGAGTTCCGGTGGGGCCGCGCTCTCCGGCAGCGGACGCGCATTGGGATCCGATGGCTGCACAGGCATGGCCGCCGGCACGAGTACAGACCGAGAGCACGAAACGAGCGCACTCGGAACCGCGATGCACAACGCACAACACAGCGCACGTTGTCTGGCAGCACGCAACATGAGGTCAACGGGGTCGTCCTTGAAACAGCCCAAAGCAACGCCTTCTTTCCCGCACCTGACAAACAGTGAACTCTCGACCCTACCCCATTCAATTTCGTGCGGCCACCGCTCCCAAGCGCACAAGCCCGAAAGACGGCTCCGCAAACCGCGAAAGCGCGCGTCCCCCGCATGGAACACGAGCCCGCCTAGATTTAAAGCGAATAGGGAAAAATCCCCGCCGGATCGAATTCGGCCTTGAGTTCAATGAGCCGCGAGTGCCAAGAACCAAGCTGGCGCTGCCAGTGTGATGAGGACAGCCGCGCCGAACCGATCGGATAGAACCCGCCACCGGCCGCAAGCGCGCGTTCCGTCCAACGCTGCACGTGCTGCGCCCAGTTCTGTGCCGAGGAACGGGGCACACTGGCCAACACGTCAAAGAGAAAGGCGTGCGCCTCTTGGCCTGTCTGGAGCAGCGGAGCGCTCGAGCAACTCGCCCGCAACGGGTACGTCATGACGTAACCTGCGCCCACGTCTCGCGGCGCGATCTCGCGCAAGACCTCCTCAATGAATGCGCTCGCCGACGACTGCGGGATAAAGACATCGGTCCATGGATGACAATGCCCGGACGCCTGCATCTGCTTCACGGGCGTATCGAGCCGCAGCAGATAGTCGAGATACGGCGTCGTTCGCACTGAAACTGCCGGTTCGTTACAAGTAAGGCCGGACAGAAGCTGCGCACGCTCGGCGCCTTCGCGGAAGACGACCGCTTCGAGCGAATATCCCCATGCATCGGCCGTCTGGCCGACAAAATTGCCTACCAAATAATCGAATCGTGCCGCTGTCGCGAGCAAAACCTGATCGTGGAGAAACGACTCCAATGTGCTGTAAGGCAAGGCCCAGCTCTGCGCCCAGATCGGAGCTCTCACTGTTCGCAAGGTGGCGTCTACGATCACACCGAGCCGCCCCAGCCCCCCGCGTGCCGCATCGAAGAGGCCGGACTTGTCCTCCGAGCCAATACGATGCACGCGCCCCAAACCATCGACGACAACGAGCTCCAAAACCTGATCGATCTGGAAGCCTTCGCGAAAACTCTGACCGCCGACTCCTCCCACGCTAAGCGTGCCTCCAACACTGAGTCCTAGGTAGTCAGTCAACACGGGCAGCGTCTGACCTTGTGCAAACAGCATGCGCACAAGGTCACGCCACAAAACGCCCGCACCGCAGCGAACTACACCCGCCTTAGGAATATCGACGCCTGAGAGCCGCCGTGTGTCGATAACCCAACCATCACGGCGCTGTGACTGCCCCCCCACCGTGTGACCCTGCCCGCGTACTACCACCGGCCTATGTTGCGTCGCCGCGCGTTTTACAATTTCGACGACTTCTCCGATGCTCCTCGGCTGAAACACCGCCTGCGGCGCCTCGAACACGAGGTTTCCGAAGTCCGCAGCGTACGTCTCCAGGGGTCCGTCTGACATCTCCGATTCTTCGTGCGTCATGATGCCTTCGGCGCTCGAATCCCGCGCAGCGCCACAACCAACGCGTCGCACTCGTCCTCCGTGGAGCAGGGGTGCGGCGCGATTCGAAGAACCTCGTTGCGACGCTGGTCTATGTCGATGCCCGCTTCTGCAAGAGCTTGCACCACGGGCTCGGGCTCCCGCATGCGTACGCAGAGTGCGCCTACGGCCGCCCCTCGAGGCGTCATCACGTGATACCCGTGCTCGCTGAGCGAACACCAAAGCCTGTCGAGCAAAACCTGGTTTCGCTGCTGCATGGCCGTAACGCCTATCTGCTGGATCAGCCGCAGCCCCGCAATCGCCTCGTACATGGGAGCCATCGCGGGCGTTCCCTGCTGGAAGCGGCCAGCCCCGCTCATCGGAACGAAGTCGTCCTCAAAGCCCTTATGCCGGACAAAGCGATCCAGGTTCGCATGGGCAAACCAACCAGGAAAGGCCGGCACGTGCGCCGACGAAAACGCATCGCTTGCATAGACGAACGCGCAGCCAGTCGACCCACTCAGCCACTTCAGCGTGCCGGCGACCATCACATCCGCCGCACATTGCTCGGCGTGAACCGGCACGATTCCCACAGCCTGATATGCGTCGACCAAGCTGACGGCCCCGACCCTCCGTGCTTGCTCGACAATCGGTGCCACGTTCACGAGCGCTCCATAGCGAGACACCAAAGAGACGGCCACCATCGCCGTTCGCTCGTCCACGGCATCTACCATGGCCTCCACGTCCGTAGTCCACGGAGACGCTTGACTCGGAACGCGCACAACCTCGAAACCTCGCGTAGCTTGTCCGGCGTACAAATGAAGCGACGAGTGAAAATCGAGTGCACTGACCACAATGCGATTGCGCTTCGGCGTCGCGTGCAGACTGCCCACCACCGCGGCCTGTCCGGCGGTGGCAGACTCACGTAGCGCGATACACTGCGGACTCACGCCCAGAAGCTGTGCGCAAAGCGCACAGACCTCGTGCAACCGCGAAAGCCACAAGTCGACCGAGCGATTGTGAAGGGCTCGGCTCTCCGCATACTCCTGGAGCGCCTTGAACCCCGCCGTTGGGAACGGTCCGAGACACGCCGAGGCCAGATAGTTCCGAGTCTGAAACACAGGGAACTCGCGCCGCACTTCGGGCCAATCGACGGTCATCGATAGGCCAACTGGTAGAGGCTGTCGAAATACTCACGCGATGCGTCGACTACTGCCTGCGCGCCCTTCCAAGCTGCGGCAAGTTCGGACTGCGGAATCAGGTCCGCCAACTTCAACGAATCATCGGCATGGTCTTGTTCGAGGTTTTCGTGCAGATGTAGCCACTTGAGCGCCGCCATGTCCACTTGGTTTTGGCGTCGGAACTGCGTGGCCATCAGCATATCTACTTGTTTGCCGTAAATTTCGATCAGCATCAGCGCGCCAATCGACTCGTAAGCGTCCGAAGCGTAGATAGAAGAGCCAAGGCGCTGCGAAAACACCTTACCGGGCGCAAGGAGCAACATATCATCGCCAGGCAAACGAAAGGGAACGAGAGATTGCACGAGGAACTCGAACATTGCCTTGTGCGCCTTTTCGAAGTCACCTTCGCCCAGTTCATCGTGGAGCTGCTTGGTCACGATGCAGCGGATTCGATCGTCATCGACCTTGGCCACGATGTGAGATAGGCGCTTCGGAAAATCGTGGACCACGCCATGCCAGAAGTTCGCCATGACGAGCCAAAGTTTTCCGACATCCACGGGCTCGCGGGCCAAGCGCACGAGAAAGGGATGATCCGCCAAAACCTCCACGTTTTCGTAGCGATTCACGATTTCCTGAGCAGGCAACGGCAGCGTGTGTGGCATCGAATGGCTCGGCCTTCCATCAAGTACATTGGGAGAAAAATAGACAGTCACCCGTGGACCACTCGCCTCCTCGCGCAGGCCCACATAACTGTGCAACCCCCGATGTCGGTCCTCGCGCGCCATACTGGCGCCAAGATTCGACATGGAAGCTTTAGCCTTCAGATAAGGCTCAGGGTCGATTTCTCGACTCATCAAGTAAGACGTCAGCCGCGTCGCGATTTCCACGTCCGAGCCCGCGTAGGATTCGACAGGCACGTACAGCGTTCTTCCCTGCGCTCCCCACGCATTCTCTTGCACAAAGGCGTGACACGAGAAAAGCGGGCGCCTATCAAATCGTCGGCCGCCGCCCAGCATCGCGGACGCGAAAATCGGTCCGGTCTTCGAAAGTGCGTCTTTTGCTCCAATGATGCGTGGAATGTCGTCGATGGTCGCGTTCGAATGGCGAACGTAGACTTTGACGCGCGCCGAAGGTGCACAGCTCAGATCTAGCGACAGGTATCGCACGTCGTCCAAGCTCGCAGCGCGAGCCAGCGGACCTGCGAGCATGGATAAATACGCGTGCTTGAAACCGAGCCGAACGAGCGCCTCTTCTATCAGCGCGCGCGCCCGCTCCGCACCTCGCGCGTGCGCATCGAGATAGACCTTACACTCTACGGCCTGCTCGCCACGAACAACGGCAGAATGCCACATCCCAAAGGCCTTCTCCTCCGTGGCAGAGGAGCTAGGCGAAAACAAGTCTTGCACCTGCTGCAAACGCTCGTGACTTGCTCCAAATGCGCTTTTCATTCGTTCACAGGAAGCCAGTGCCGCCTGCCACTGCTGAGCGAGCGAACCCGATCCAGATTGGCTCTCGAGTAGAATTCTGACCTCAGGTTCAGAACCACCCAACACCATGGAATACTCATACGGGGATCCATCGTCGGCTACGTCCGACTTCCATCCTCCTAGCTCGCCGATTCGCAGCCGTCCCCAGGGCTCCATCAACTCGAAAACCACCTGCGCCACTTCCGCCCTACGCATCGCCATGCCCGCGGCATCCGCCAAATGCTCCATGGCCAGCGCGGCGTGGTCAACCATCCGGGCGCGCTCGTCCACGCCTAGCTCCAACCCAGGTGTCATCGACGACATCACCCCTCCGTTTCATGACGCAGCTCGGAGAAACAAACCTTACTTACAATCTTCACACATCGCAGCTCTCATTCGACGTATGACACAGCTTGCGCGTAACCCAGCGGCGTACACAGGACCTTTTTCCGTTTCCGCGCAAAACCTACCGAATACAGCAGATTTCCCCATCACATCGACCCACATTGCGCACACGGCGTGCCACGAATCAGAATCAACGAACTACAGACTGGACGCTGAATTCAGTTTAAGCGTCCGACGCGAGTCCGAACACAGTATAGACCCACCCTGTAAAAAACGGCCGACCTTGCCTATGGCTTGCGATCTCGCCACACGCCACAATGCCCAGCTGAGTCTTGGACTTGAGCGTCCCACGCAGCCGCGCATCCTCATGGGCAACCTCAGCGCCAAGTGTAAACCCGCGAAGTGCACAGGAAAAAGCGATGACATTCTCGAACGTATCGGTCCCCGCGTCTTCCTTGAGGATCTCCGCAGCGTCTACCACGGCCTGCAGACAAGCCTCCTGCGTAATCTTTACAACGGACAGTCCTGTACCTTTTTTGGCCTGAAAAAAATCTATCATCGAACCATCGGGTAGAAACGCGACGGGCATGTGACACCAGTAGTGGTCGCCCTCTGGATCCTGGGCGGCCAATGTAATCCCTCGCTCTATACTCGTCACGACAGGGCTCTTTGCGAACACCTCACGCCCTGCGTGATCGGTCGGGCCAACCAACAAGTCGAGCACGACCTCCTTCGCTGACTTGGCATTCAGCGTTTTTACGATGGGCCCTTGTGCATCGGTCACAAAAGCCCCAGGCCCCGCAGCTTGCATACCATTCGCCGCTCCGAAGCCTAAACGAATCTTCCCCCCGAAAAGGATCAACACGGGGCCCATATACTCGATGCGGTCGTCGCAAAATGCCCAGCCGGGCAGAGGCAGCCCCATCTCGTCCAGGCCTCCAGCAAGGCCCGTACCCGTGAGTCGCAGGCGCGGGTCCACACTCCGAATCCCATTCAAAATAGGTTGATCGAGATAGGTATTGATGCCGGTGCCCAGCATGATGCCGCCGAGAGAAGGAACCCCGAGTTGTGCTCGTGCCGCCTTCGCTAGCGTTTTTCCTCCTTCGACCGGGTCCTCAGGCTTGCCGATCAGACTTGCCCCCACGAACAAATCGTCTCCCCCGAAAACTACGACCGCAACCGCACGCCGAGATGCATACATGGACTCGTAGCGCTCGTCCCCGAAGGCGATTCCGTTCACAGTGCCACCCACCCGCGTCGCACCGGGAAAGACCTGACTCAGCGCAGAAACCGCATCGGCCAAATCTTCGTGCGGATAGCTATGGGTGATAAACGCCAGTACCAACTTCGCCGCGACACCAGCCTCGGCTAGCGCTCGTAAGGACGCATCTCTGGCCGCCGCTGCAAGGTCAGGCTCTGTTGAGACAGCAATTCCCGTGGCAATCTTCATCATCCCTCAGCTCCGAGAGGCTACGTGCTTTGGGAGGCGCAAGCAATCCATCAGCCCGCAACGGTCATACTTTCTCGATCGAGGTGCAAGCCAACCTGCGCACACTGTCCACAGAGAACCCAATGCCGACCGCCATCGGCACAGTTCGCGACACAAAGCCCATCATCGCCCACGGCTCTCACGCGTGGGGCGGCGCGCGAGTACAGTGTCTCGAAGGCCTGCTGCGAGATTTCGGTGAATCTTTACATCTTCGAAACCCGCCGCTTGCAAAATCTCCGTCATGACCTGCGGCGTGAAGTTGTCGCCGCCTGTCAGCAACAGCATGGCGAGAGACAGCATTGCCGCCGAGAAGGGTCCACGTTGATCCTCATTGAAGAGCGTTTCACTGACGATCAGGAGGCCGCCGGGCCGTAAGAGCTCAAACGCGGTCCGCAGCACCAGGCTTCGCTCGTCTGGAGGGAAGTCGCTGATGACGCCAGAGAGGAGCACGGCATCGGCCGAATCTGCAGGCAAGGGAGACCGTATGTCGTGTGACAAGAAGCAAATCCGCTCGCTTAGCGCTTGGTCCGCCGCCTTCTTTGCGGCGAACGCACACGCTTCTGCCAAGTCGACCGCCGTGGCACGCAGGTGAGCCTGTACGCGCAAGATGTCGCGAGTCACCACTCCACCGCCATGACCCAAGTCCACAAGGTGGGCGATGTGAGTCCAGTCGACCTGAGAGGCGATGACTTGGCCCACGCCTCGACTCGCTTCGTCCATCGCCTCCAGAAACCGCTCGTAGTCTGCGGGAGACTTGGCCAGCAAATCATATACGCCGGCATCCTTGGCGACTTCTCCTGACCGAAAGGCTGGGAACTGGCTCTTTCCTTCACGCACGGCGTCGGGCAGCCTCGAAAACAGCGTGTAGAAGTCCTTCTGCAGGTGCGTGAATAACGCCGTGAGCGTTCTTGGCGCCGTCCGCGTCAACGCAGCGCTTGCTATCGGAAGATTGTGGTAGCGCCCATCTGACTCTCGCCGGATGGCTCCGAGGCTCTCGAGAGCCACGAGCAATCTTGCAGTCCCCTCGAGCGAGTACCCCGAACGCTGTGCGAGGCCGTCTGCCGTGCCCGGTTCGTCTTCCAGCATATCGAATACCCTGAGCTCGACTGCCGCGAACAGGATGCTCGACATCGCGAATCCCGACGCCATGATTTCTACCAATTCAGGCGTAAGAGGTGGAATCGTTCGAAGGCTCAGCGACATTCCGGGTCCTTTCTGTCGTGGTACCAGACAGGATGGGCACAATAACAGAAGGAGAATCTTCCTCTACAGGTCATGCAGTCTGTACCAAAACCATGCTGCCTTCATGCAAGCGTGCCTGCGAGGAGAAGCGTCACCAATGTGGTTGCCACACCTCTTTGCATGGACCGTCCTAATCTCTCTATTCCTCGATTGGGTCATCGTGCAACCATTTACCAACACAGTCGAGCTGACTGCTGTGAGTCAAACTTCGGAGGTTCTGCAATGTTCAAATGGTTAGGCGCCGCACTTATCTCGTCTGCAGTCTTGGTGTCCGCTCACGCGTCGGCGCATGACATAGAGCTCATTCTTCCCTTCGACGCAACGCTTGGGGAAACGCCTGAGTCGATAGCAATCGACAAACATGAGAACATCTACCTCTCGATGTCCAACACCATCCGACGCATCACCCCGCAAGGTCAGATGAGCGTCTACGGAACACTCCCCATTCCCGCATTCGCGCTCGGCGTCAAAGTTGGCCCCGACAACTGCATTTACACTGCCAGCACGAGCCTGGATCCGAGTGTGCAAGGTGCATTCCTGTGGCGCATCTGCCAGCCAGGACAAATCGCCGAGGAGTACGCGGAGCTCGACCACTCAGGTGGCCCCAACGACCTAGCCTTCGACGACAAGGGCAACGTCTATGTGACGGATCCTCAGCTAGGCAAAATATACAAAATAGACAGCTGCAGACACGTGACGACTTGGGCTAGCGGTCCACTCCTCACCGGAGATCCTAACAATCCCGCGCTCTTCTTCAGTCCGCTTGGCGCAGATGGCATCGCCTTCGACCAGAATAAGAAGAACCTGTACGTCTCCAACCTCGACCACGGCAAGATCATCAAGATTCCAGTCAACAAAAATGGCAGCGCGGGAACGCAGCAGGTCTTCGTCTCGAGCCCGCTGTTGGTAGGCGCAGACGGCATTGCCTTCGACACGCGAGGGGACCTGTGGGTTGCGGTCGGTTCGCAAGACCGCCTTGCCCATGTGACGAAGCACGGCGTCGTGAGTGTCATTGCGGAGGGCGGAGACCTCGATGGGCCGGCCAGCGTCGCCTTTGGCACCAAGGGCTCCGACAAGCGCACGCTCTACATCGCCGGTTTGGCGTTTTTACGAGCGTTTGGCTTCGTTCCTGAAGTGCCCCACCCTGCGTTGCTCAGCACGCAAGGCAACGTCCCCGGCCTCAAGCTCCACTAAGAGCCGATCCTAAAATCTCCCATCGCCTGCCGGGTCCGGTTTTAGAATCGGACTCTAAG
>CAZEWA010000036.1:0-35023 GCA_964515685.1 uncultured Polyangiales bacterium
CGACGCATCCTGATGTGCGCGAACGACCGAACCGTCAACAATGGACCCGGTCTCAAGTGTCGCTCGCCGACGCTGCGGACTCGCCCCTCGGCCCTGAGCTTGGTCATCGGGCGCTGAAGCGTCAGAGCCGTCTCCCCCATTTCCGAAGCCAGAGCGGTGATCGATTCGCCCGGCCGCGCGCACTAAGCGCAACAAGGCCAGCCCCGCGGCACATCGTCGTCGTGGGCCATACGTGAGCCTCTGGATCTCGTCGTGTACGCTGTCTGGTAGCCACCACCACGAAGGCCGCATAGAATCCAGGCCACGTGACCGCTCGGCCCGACTTCTATCATACGAGCCTGCCCCCAGAGCCCCTCCGTAAGTTCATCGATTCCTTTTGGCTCTATGAGGGCTACTGCCCAACCCATGAGCGGGAGCGCGTCCTGCCTACGGGTACGCTGGAACTGGTGTTTCCTCTCGCAGGGCAGCGATTGGTCTCGCGGGAGCTCACTGGGGAGATGAGTAGCTGCCAGGGCGCACTCGTATGCGGGCCCCGGCGATCAGCGTTCGACGTTCCCACGGATCAGCAGCTAGAGCTCGCTGGCGTTCATTTCCGCCCTGGAGGAGCGTGGCCTTTCTTTGGGATTCCGATGGACGCGCTGTCCGAGCGAAACGTTCCCCTCGAAGACCTTTGGTCGCGTACGGCAACTGAGCTCACGGAGCGGCTCGCAGAAGCCCCCACTCCGGCGGCACGTCTGTCGCTGCTCGGGACGTTCTTCCTCGATCGGTTGGCGCGGGGTCGTGCCTCTCACCGGGCAGTGCGAGCCACTCTACGTCGTGTTTTCTCCGAGGATGACACGCCCGAGTCGATCTCGAGCATCGTTGCGTCCTCCGGGCTCAGCCATCGTCGATTTATCGAGCTGTTTCGACGGGAGATCGGCCTCACACCTCACGATTTCAAGCGCGTTCAACGCTTTCAGCGTGCCTTCTCACTGTCGCGACGAAGCCCACAGGCAAGTAGCGCGCAGTTGGCGATGCATGCAGGATACTTCGATCAGTCCCACTGGTTGCTCGAGTGCAAGAAGCTGACGAAGATGTCCCCGAGCTCGCTGCTCCTTTCGGGTCGAGAGGAGGCGGCTCTGCCGGACGAAGAGAGGGGTCAAATGCTTCCTATACGGCAAGCGAGACCGGACGCTACCGTCACGGCATGAATATCGTATTCGGATCGACCGGTGTCGTTGGGAGCAGCGTCCTCGAAGAATTCCTAAAGCAAGGAAGAAAAACTCGCGCGGTGTTCCACTCGCGCCCCCCGAGTCCGCGATCCACCGAGCAGGTTCGCGTTGATCTCAGCACAGGTGCGGGACTCGACGAAGCTCTGACCGGAGCGGAGACGGTGTTCTTGGCGACCGGCGACATGCTCGACCAGGTTGCAGCAGAGGTACGAGTCGTCGAAGGCGCAGCGCGGGCCGGCGTGCGAAGGATCGTGAAACTCTCCATCCTGTGCGCGGACAGTGAGGCCTTCTACCTAGCCCGAGTGCATCGCGCGATCGAGCGAGAGGTGGAGCGCTCCGGCATCCCGTACACCTTCCTGCGTCCCGGCGGCTTCATGCAGAACTTCGTGACCCACTATGGACCGGCGCTCCGTGCAAAGAGAGTGCTCCGTCTTCCGTGCGGTGACGCAGAGGAGAACCCCATCGACGTAACAGACATCGCGCGCGTGACGGTGGCATGCCTGAGTTCGGACGCTTTCACCGGTCGGACGTTGGATCTGTGTGGGCCCGAGGCCATGAACTACGAAAAGATGGTAGCCGTGCTCGGACGCGCAACGAATCGCAGCTTCCGTTACGAGTCGATCTCAGAGAATGCCTTTCGCGAGGCCATGCTTCCCTATGCGGTCACCCCCCAGCACGTCGATGGTCTCCTCGAGATGTTCCGCTTCCATCGAGAGGGCAGAGCCCCAAAGCAGAGCACCTCGGTGTTCGAGGTGACGGGAAAACCACCACGCTCCTTCGACGATTTCGCGCGAGACAACGCAGCATACTGGAGGGACTGAAGCTGCATGTTGTTCCCGCGGAATGTCCTCGTTCGCATCGCGTCCGGTGAAGTGACGATCGCATTTCGTAGGTGGCGGCGCCCTCCGCCCGCACCAGGTTCGACGCTCAGGACCACGGTCGGTGTGCTTTCACTCGATAGCGTTCGAGTGATCCAGGAGTCCGACATCACCGACAAAGATGCGAAAAGTAGCGGAGCAGCTTCTCGCGCAGAACTTCTGTCGTCACTGCGCGATGAGGGAACACTGATACGAATCGAGCTCCGGTATTTGGGGCAGGATCCACGCGCACTCTTGCGCGAAGAGCGACTTGTTCGAGAAGAGCAAGCTGTAGAGATACTGGTTCGTCTTCGACGACTTGATGAACGAGGATCCATCCCGTGGACCCAACCACTTCTTCATCTCATCGACCGACATCCTGGTCTCGCCGCACGCGAGCTGGCGAAACTCGCGACGATGGACGTTGTATGGCTGAAGCGTCGAATGCGCACGCTCAAGGAGCTTGGACTGACCGAGAGCCTCACCACTGGCTATCGTCTTTCTCCTCGAGGACAAGATGCGTTGAAGTTGATGCGACGCTCGCGTGGACAGCACAAATTGCAGTACTGATCACTCACACGATCGCGAGCGCCGTGCTGCACAACAGAGCCCGTAGTACGGCAGAAAGCTGATCCCGATCTCGTTCAGCGCCCTGTCGCTGGCGAGCACTCGGAAGTCACCCAGTTCGTCACGGATCCCGATCGCCGAGCGGGTGATCTCGGCAAGTTCGGTCCGACCGGCGCCGTCGTCCACGTACAGGTAGCGGCAGATGTTCGTGGTCTGCTCGTCGAGGACCGCTTCGATGCAGTACTGCCGGATACCCGCCTCGGCGTAGCTGCTCATCTGCGCGTAGGAGCGCCCCCGCGAGATGAACGAGGCGACGACCGTCTCCCAGTAGAACCGCGCGCGGTTGACCAGCGCCGCGCGGGCAGCGCGCTTGGGGCTCTCGGCGATATCGTCACGCCCAAGGCCTTCCTCGAGTCAGCGCTGCAGGCCGCTCACGCAGCCCGGACGCGTCTTGCATCAACGGGGTTGACCAGAAACCCGCTTGGCGTCGAGCCTATCGGTGAGCGTCGTGAGGACGGGCGAGACCAGCACATAGCCCGCGAAAAGGCCGCGTTGATCAGCGCGGCGTCACGCGTCTCGAGCTTCCACTCGACGAAGAGCCGCGGCATCAAGGCAGGAAAGCTGCCAAACGACGTCAGCGAGGAGATGCACGCGGCGCACATCGCAAAGGCAAGTGCGTTGTCCCGTGAGGTCGCGCGCGCTCGGAGCATCGTCAGAACTGAGAACTCAGTGCTCGTGGTGGTGGTGATCGTGATCTTCGTCGTGTTCGTCTTCGGGTTCCGCCACTTTGCGCGCAGCCGTGGTCGCGCTCGCCGCAGGGCCGCCCGCGAGCTCGAGGATTTCGGCATACATCGCGGGTTCCACCTCAAATACCGCGCCGTCATCGAAGCGGGCGTAGTGGCCGCGCGAGGTCTGCGCACCAAGCTCCGCACGCAGCGTCACAGGCTTTGCGTCCGCTCCCTGCAACTTGAAGCTCACGCTGACCGGCGTCGCTGCAAACCCATGCTCCTCGCGCGCTCGATCGGTAACAAACGCGAGCGCACGCGTCTTGAGCAACTGCTTCACGAGCTCGCGCACGCGAAACTCGTCTGAGGCGGGAAGCGCCTTGCCCTGGACACCCCAGCCGCCTTCGCCAAGCGACAAAGAGCGGACAAAGTTTTCTGCTTTGACGTCGACAGCGCTCACCTCACTCGGCTTGCGCTCATCCCACGGCACAAGACTCTGAAAGCGCGTGGGAATGGGTGCTAACAAGTCGGAAAGCCGCGCCGGAAATTCCACGGTGGCCGCCTCACTGCCACGCCTCACGCGCAGCGAGCGGTTCGGTCCGAGCCCAAGCGACACGAAGACCTGCTGCTTGCCGCCGGAGCGCGAGATCACCAAGCGCCCACTTTCCGGCGTTTCCGCGACGGGCTGGGTGAAGTCGCGTGCTTCGATGGCCGCGACTTCTTGCAACCATACCTCCACCGCCTCGCGATTCGCCGGCAGATTACCCCCAGCGACCCAATTCTCCCCGTCACGCTTCAGAGCAATCGTCTTGCCCCCTGATACCAGCTCGAAAGCCTCCACCTGACTTGGCTCCACGCCGAGCAAGGTCTGTTGGCGCAACGAAGCGTAATCAGGCGTAAAGAGCTCCAGGTCCGCGGCCCGCACGCAGACGATGTCGCCGTCGGGCCCAGATTGTGCCACACGCTCCTCGGGATGCTCCGGGCAAGCGCCTGCTACGCGCAAGTCGAACAATCGCGGCGTCTGATCTTCCCGTTGCGTATCGGGGACCACCCGCACGCGCACGCTCGCTTCCGGCTGAGCAAGAAGCGCCTTGGCCTGCTCGAGCTGTGGCCCCTCTTCGAGAAAGCGCGTGGCGCGCAAATCGTCCAGCGAGCTGAGTAACCGGTCGATGCGCCGTGCATCCGCAAAGCTTACGGGGGCCTCACCCTGGTACTGCCACTGGTCGTCGCTGCGCGTCAGCGTGAGCTTGTCCACGCCGCGTTCGAGTTCGACCTGGCGCACCCAGGCGAGCACGATGTTACCCAGGAACTCCTTGGTTCTGTAGCGGCCTGGCCCGTGGTCCAAGGCCTCGAGCAGCGTCTTGGGCACCACAAACACGCGTCCTTTGTCTTCGGTGCGCACGTACACGCCCTGCCCGTGCACGTCGTCATTGCCCACGTCGAGCGAGTGACGCTTGCCGCCGACGCTGAACCACAAGCGATAGCGTGGAGCATTTAGGCCGAACGCCTTCACATCTTCGTCGCTCGGCTTCTCGAAGGTTCTCCGCGCGCTCAGCCACTCAAGCTCGCCGAGCACCTGGTCGACCGCATCCTCGTCCGCCCCGGTCTTGACTGGCGCGAGCATCTTCCAGGACTCGAAGCCGGCCGTTTCCGCAGGCTTGCGCTCCAGCACCACCTTCTTACCGTGAGCTTCGATCTCCAGCTTGTCGACGCGATCGCGCACGAAAGTCTGGAGCACGCGCCCTTTGCGCTGTTCGAGCTCGCGACTCGTTACGCTGGTGCGCTCGAACAATAAGACGTAACCCAGAAGCAGCGCCGTCAGCACAAAGAGAATGGAGACTGCCCGTTGACTCATGTTGCTTCGCCTCGATTACAACGCCGCGCGGAAGAGATCACTGACGTCGCTGCCACCAGACGCCAAGTCCGAGGACCAGCGCCGAGAGCGGCATGAGTAAGACCACGCGCAAGAGGATGCCAAACAGGCCTTCGTCGGTGATCACAACGGACTGCGCGTTGATTTTGCGAGGCGCGATGGACACCAGCGTGTCGCGCTCCGTGAGCCAACCCGTCAAGCTCGACAGCAGATCAATGTTGGCCACCTGGGGCTGCCCCAAATACTGCGGCGTGACCCAGTCACTGTCGCCGACGACCACCAAGCGACCGCCGAGTTTGCGCTCCCCCTTCTCGGAATCATCGGGGCGTGTGTCGATTGCCGCGCCCAAAATCACGGGGCCGGACACATCGCCTTCACCCGCTTTGAAGTCATCGCCCGCGGTGAGTTGTCCGATCGAAGTCTCGCCGTAGGACTTCTCGCTCGCCTTGAGCAGCACCTCCGCCTCGCCGTCCTGCGCAAGCGTCAGCGTACGAGCGAGCTGCATGACGATGGGCGCTCCAAGCGCCACGAGCGGACGCACCGTGGCGTGGTGGCCGAAATCCTGCACGAGGAAGTGCTCCACCGGGCTCGGCGAGAGCAGGCGTGCCTGCTCGAGCTCGACCACGATGCTCGAGTCGAGCGTGATGCCGTAGGCAGAGGTCAGCCCCTCGAGGCCAGTCGCTTGAATTTGCTCACCCGAAATGACCGGATCGAGCAAGAGCAACAGATTTCCGCCTGCCTCCAGGTACGTTTTAAACGCTGCGCTCTCTTCTTCGGTGAAAGCCTTCACCGGGCCGAGCACGAACAGCGCGTCGCAGTCCTTGGGAAGCGTGTCTTTGCCGCGGGTCGCGAGCGCCTCGAGCTCGATGTTCTCGCGCTTGAGTTCCTCGCGCAGCACAGAGAGATTACGCTCTCCGCCACCATCGAGCGTCCACTCACCATGGCCGTCCGAGACGCAAACCTTGGTCGCCCGCCCGCTCGTGACTTGCACGATGGCACCGGTCAGCGCCTGCTCGGTCTTTACGTTGACCTTCGGGGTTTGCCCCTCGGTACCGAGCGTGCCGTAGTCGAGGTCGACAAGGTCGTCGCGCGTGATGCTCCAGCGCTTGTCTCCGCTGATCGCAAGCACCGCAAGCTCCGACTCCGTGTGCCCACCTTCGTGTAGCGCCGCGCGCACGCCGTACTTCTCGGCAAGCAAGCGGAACTTCGCGGGCTCTCGGTCTGGATCAACCGTCTGCACACTGAGCTTGTCGGTGTTCGTTTGATAGCGTGTCAAAAGCTCGCGCAGCTCATGGAAGTTGGGCTCACCGCTCGCCATGAAGAGGAAGATTTCGACCGGCTTGTCGAGCTGCTTCAGCACCTCTTCCGTGCGATTTGACAGCGTGAACAGCTTGTCCTGCGTGAGGTCCCAGCGATCGAACCTGCGGAACGAGATGTAGTTCACGAGCACGACTAAAACCGCGACCAGGACGCTGCCCAAGATCGCCGCAACCTTGCTCGCTCCTTCGCGCTTGGCCTCGGGTTTCTGTTGCGCTTCGGTCGTCATACCCACCTCCGCCCTTCAAGCACGCGCCATGCGAAGTACACGAACAATGCGCCTACGCTCAGGTCGAAGACCAAGAAGCGGGTATCCACAATCCCCTTCGAGAACGACTGCATATGTCCCCAGAGACTGATGTAATCGATGACCTCGCGATACTCCGCAAAGGCTTCGATGAACGACAAGAGGCCCAAGGCAAACAAGCCCGACAGCACCATGAAGGTGAGCAGTGCGGCGACGATCTGGTTTTTTGCCAGCGCGCTCATCGCAAGCCCTATCGCCATATAGTAGACGCCGATGCCGAACACACCGATGTAGCTTGCGAGCATGGCTCCGAGATCCACGCTGCCGAACTGGCTCGTGATCCATACGTAGAGCCCGGTGGGGATCCAGAGCGAAACCCAAAACACCAAGGCCGCCAGGTATTTCCCGAGCACCACATGGGCCGTCGTGATGGGCGCCGTCAAAAGCGGTTCAAGGGTACCCGTATGCCGTTCTTCTGCGAGCAGTCGCATGGTGAGGACGGGGGCAAACACGAGCAATGGGATGAAGAACAACACCGAGCCACCGAAGAATGCACTCAGTGGATTCGAGCTGGCGCTCAAGCTTGGCGCGCCGGCAAAGAGCCCCGCTAGCAGATAGTACTGAAGGCCGCACCAGAGCAGCCACACCAGCGTCACCACGTACGCGATGGGCGAAACGAAGTACGCGAACACTTCGCGCTTCGCGATGGTCCAAGCAGGTCTCACGATGCCTTCTCCTGCGTCGAATCGCTGTCGGCTTCACGTGTGGTGAGGCGCGTAAACACGTCCTCGAGGCTCGCGTCTTCTCGGCGCAGTTCGCGCAGATTGAGACCCGCATCGGCGACCGCTCGAAACACCGACTCAGCCACCTCGTCGAGATGCTTGGCTTCGACTTCGATTCGCGCTCGCAGCACGCCGACCGTACCAACAGGCGCAATCGCGGGCGCCGAGCGCACATTCTGCACCTTTTCAAGCGCCGCGCCGAGTGCTGCTTCGTCGGCACGCACTTCGAGACTCAGGGTGCGGAGCCCTTCCCCCATGGTCCTGAGGTCTTCGGGCCGCCCAGACGACACCATCCGGCCGCGGTCGATGATGATGACGCGGCCACAAATGGCCTCGACCTCGGGCAGAATGTGCGTGGATAGCAGCACGGTTTTTTCGCGGGAAAGGGCGCGGACTAGGTCACGCACTTGGCGAATCTGATTGGGATCGAGACCCGCCGTGGGCTCGTCGAGAATCAAAAGAGGCGGATCGGCCACCAACGCATCGGCCAGGCCCACGCGCTGCCGATAGCCCTTGCTGAGTTGGCCGATGATGCGGGTACGAACATCCCCGACATTGGCAAGTTCGAGCGCCTTATCGACGCTTTTGCCGATGTGTGCGCGAGAGACTCCCTTGAGCTCGGCACGAAAACGCAGGTATTCGACTACCCGCATGTCGAGATAGAGCGGGACGGACTCGGGCATGTAGCCGACCTTCCGCTTGACCTCGGTTGGGTCCTTGCGAGCGTCGAGACCGGCTACCCGGATTTCGCCCTCGCTTGGCTCCAAAAAGCCCGTGAGCATGCGGAGCGTGGTGCTTTTCCCGGCCCCATTTGGGCCTAGAAAGCCGACGACCTCTCCGCGAGCCACCTCGAAACTGAGATCTTTCACGGCGACCCTGTCACCGTAGCGCTTAACCACGTGTCGAACTTCGATCACCGATGCTCCTCGGGCATGGATACCGGCCCTTTCGTAACCAGCATCGACGCCTACTGCAAGGCCGGGAGGTCCCAGCCTGAAAATGAGCTGACGCCCGTGCAACACAGGGCGGAGAGAAAGCCGTGGTACCCTCAGCAGCCAGTGGAACCTTTTCGCGAGCCGGGACGTTCCCACGGCCGACGGCATTCGGATGCTTGTTGGCCCGTCCGAGGTCTGCCGTGAACGCTGACAATGACGTCATCGAGCGTGCAAAAAACGGAGACCGGACTGCCTTCCGCGAGCTCTTTCTCCAACACCGCGGCTCGGTGGCGCGCCTCGTACAACGTCTCGTTCCGCATGGGGATGTCGAGGACGTGGCGCAGGACGTTTTTCTTCATGTTTATCGTTCCCTGGACTCTTTTCGCGGAGAATCCCGGTTTTCGACCTGGCTTTACAGGCTCACGCTGAACGTGGCGCGCATGCATCTGCGCAAGGCTCAATCGCGCCCCAAACTACGGCTGGTGGGGGACGACGAACACGGAACCCTCGAGCGCATAGAGCCCGAGACGCCGGATACCGAAGCCGAACGAGGCGAGCGCGTCGCGGCGCTAACGCGTGCCCTCTCGCAGCTCGCCGAAAAAAAGCGTGAGGCGCTGATCTTGCACGACTTCGAGGGCCTACCCGCCGAAGAAATCGCGGCGATCGTCGGGGCCCCTGTGATGACCGTACGCACGCGCATTTTCTACGGGCGCAAAGAGCTCTACGCCGCACTGGCGTCGGAACCCGCGCTCGCTCAGCTCACTGCTAGCTTTTCGCCGAGCGAAAGGCCGAAAAAGCATGTTCTCGAGGCAGCGAGTCGCCTTCCTGAGCCTCAAACGGTCGCAGTGACGGAGGAAGAATAGTGCCTCACACCGCACCCAAATACGCGGCTCTGGAAGCTTATGCACAGGGTCGCCTCTCGAAGCCGGGTACGGCGCGAGTCGCGCGTCATCTCACCTCCTGTGAGCTGTGTGCCAAAGCGCTGGTAGGCATCAGACGCTACGAGGATTTACGACGAACTGTGCTGGAAGTACCTGTCCCGGAGCTGTCCTGGGAACGTTTCGAGCACGCGCTAACCGAATCGGTCCCGCCCGCTTTGCCGCGTAGATCCGGTCGGGTTTTCGCGCTGCTGTTGCCCGCCCTCGCAATCGCGGCAGCGGTTCTGATCGGCGTCCTCGCTACCCGAGAGCCATCCCAGCCCCTCGCGGCCGCAGCCATAGCTCCCTCCGCCAACGTCGAAGATGCTGCCGTTGAGGGCGTCATTAGCTTCATCCTCGGCAGCGTTGAAATCGAGATTGGGGGCCTGAGCCAGCGCGCCATGGTCGGCCAGAGCATACGAGAAGGCGTGCAACTTCACGTCGCGCCGGGCGCAGAAGTTCACCTCAGCTTGCCAGGTGACACAGGCGTCATCGCCGAATCCGAAACAGACCTCGAGTTCACCCAGCTTCGCGCGCAGAACACGGTGCTTGGGCTGAAGCGCGGCAGCGTGTTCCAAAAGGTCAAAACTCTCGGCGAGAACGAGAATTTTTCCGTGCGCTTTGGTCCTTACCAAGCGCTCGTGCGTGGCACGCGCTTTCGCGTCTCACACGAAAACCAGTCGAGCGTCGCTGTGTTTGAGGGACACGTGGAAGTGCACGAGGACGGTGCCCTCATCGCGGACCTGTACGCAGGCCAAGCTTGGCGCACAAGCGCTCAGGCTACGCCCACACGACACGGGGTCGACCGCAGCCTTTACGGAACGCTTTCCGACGCGCTGGCCGGAGCCATCCTGACGCTGCCACCATTGCCTGGCGTCGCCCGCTGGATCATCGATGGCACACCCGTTTCCGCCTCGCAGACCATCGCCCTTAGAGTGCCTCCTGGCCCGTTCAGCCTCGTTTTCGAGGACACGCGGGGCAAACGCCACACGCGCCAGGTACGCCTCGGTCCAGAAGGCTCACAGCTCGATGAGACCCTGGTGCGGGATCTGATGGCGACCCATGACGAACCACGCGCAACCCTCACTACGGCCCAAATCGAACCCGTGGTACGCGCAGGTCGCGACATGTTCCGTCGATGTTATGAGTTGGGCCTCAAGCGTGATCCCGAACTCACGGGCAAGTTCGTGCTGTCGATTCGTGTCGCCTCCGATGGTCACGTATCGCGCGCACAGCTTCGGGCCACGGACGGGCGCCCCATTCCCCTCGACGTCGAGGGCTGCGTGCACGCGGCAGCCCGGGGCTTCCGTTTTCCCCGGCCCACCGGCAAAGGCTTCGTCGCGTTCGAGGTACCTCTCAATCTGAGGGCCGCCCGCTAGTTTGCCGCTTTCTGTACCTGCAGCCTCCACCTTACCTACACTCGCACACATGGTAGTTTCGTCCTCGAAGGTCCGCCCGGCGGCCCTGAAGGCTCTGGCCTGCTCTCTCGCACTTGGCGCGGGAGCGTTGACCGGGCGCTACACCGACATCGCGCGCTGCAACGCGAGTGCGGCCCATGCCGTGGAACGCGCCCCTGCCCCAGCGACGACCCGACCGACCGCGAAGGCGCCAGCACTGCACGTCAGCTTAGCTAAGGACACGCGCGTCGAAGCTGAAGTCGAAGCTGAAGGCGCAACAGAAGCGGCATCCACGCTCGCCCCCGCAGCCTCCTCGGAAAAGCAGCCACACCGCGGCCTTTCGCCGGACCTCGCCAGCGGCGCCATCATGACCGGCGTTACGCCGCATCGACTTCTGCTGTTCACGTTCGACGACGGCCCCGACCGCAACACTACTCCGCTCTTGCTAGACAGACTCGATGCCGCAGGCGTACGCGCCGTGTTCTTCCTTACGGGTGCAAACCTACGCGGCGAAAACCTGGCGCAGCGCAAAAACCAAGCGATCGCGCGTGAAACACTGGAGCGCGGGCACTTTGTCGCCTCCCACGGCATGAATCACAAGCAACTGCCGTTGCTCAACGACCGCGATGTGCTCCAAGAAGTGCTCGAGACAGAGGAAGTTTTCGAGCGTGTGCTCGGTGCTCGGCCTTGGCTCATTCGTCCCCCCGGTGGCGCCCATTCGCCGCGCGTAGACCGGCTGCTTTCGGCACGTGGCTACACGACGATGTTGTGGAATCTGGGTGCAGGAGACTTCCAAGTGCGCACGGCAAAAGATGTGCACGACACCTGGCGCAAGGTCTTCGAGCGGCGCGAGGCTGAAGGACAGCGCGGCGGCATCATCCTACTGCACGACACCTACGCCTGGAGCGTCGATGCCTTTCAGCTCATCGTGCAAGACGTCCTCGACCGCAACTGCACACTGCTCGAGCGCGGGGAAGAACTCTACGATTTCGTAGACGATCCAAACGTGTTTTATGAACCCCGCGGCGAACGTGATCCCAGCACCCTCGCAGCCACCGCGCAGCTCACGGCAGCGGATCTCGAAGCTCGCCAGGCACCGCTCCGGGAAGAAACCCGCCAGCGCTGCAGCAGCCTCGCGCGCCTCTGAGTCCATTTTCCCCTACGCTTAGCGCGTGCGGCACAAGGCCAAGTGGTTGTGGCTCGGACTCGGCCTGCTCTTTCTGGGCGCGCTGGGGTCACTCGTGCACGATGTGCAGGTTGACCTGCATACACCACGCGACCTAAAGCAGGTCGCCTACGCAGGCTCAGGCGAGTGCCTGCGCTGTCATCAAGAGCACAACGCAAGCTGGTACCGCACCTTCCATCGCACGATGACGCAGAGCGCGAGCGAGAGCAGCGTGCGCGGAGATTTTGGTAACGCGCAGCTCCGCTACTTCGGCGCAGAAGCCCATATGGAGCGCGATGCACAGGGACATTTCGTCATCCGCTACGCGGGCCCGTCCTTTTTAGAGCAGCGATTCGAAGTCGTGATGACGGTCGGCTCACGCCGCTACCAGCAGTACATCGCCCGCAAGGGCAACGAGCTCGTCCGGTTGCCCGTGGCCTTCGACCTGACACAGGAGCGCTGGTTTCACATGAACGGGGCATTTCTCACGGCCGATCCCGAAGCAAATGCGCCGCTTGTCCAGGCCGACTTCGAGCGCCACCTGACGCGCTGGAACGACAACTGTATTTTCTGCCACAACGTGCGCCCTAACCCGAACCAACATGGGGAACGCTTCGACAGCCAAGTTGCCGAATTCGGGATTGCCTGTGAGGCCTGCCACGGCCCAGGCACAGAACACGCGCGCAGAAATCAAAATCCCTTGCGACGCTTTAGTCTGCACTTGGGAGAACGCGCGGATCCCAGCATCGTCAACCCACGGCGTCTGTCTAAATCGCTCTCTGCCGACGTGTGCGGTCGCTGCCATGGCCAGCGTATGACCGATGATGTGCAGAAGTTTTTGCGCACGGGCGACCCATTCGTCCCAGGCGAAGACCTCGCGCTTTACAGCGCACCGCTGTGGCATGACACCGAACTTCACGGCGAATCGGGCGTGTTTGCCAGTCGCTTTTGGTCCGATGGCACACCGCGTCTGACCGCTTACGAGTACCAGGGGCTACTGCTTTCTCCCTGCTACGAGCGCGGTGAACTTACCTGCACGAGCTGCCACGGCATGCACGAAGGCGACCCGCGGGGCCAGCTGCGCGAGAGCAAGCTGGGCGCTTCCATGTGCACCGACTGCCACACGCCTCTCGCCACACTCGAAGCGCAAGTCGTGCACGCAAAACACGGAGATGCTCCACCGAGCTGCGTGAGCTGCCACATGCCGCCCATTGTCTACGGGGTGCTCTCGAGCCACACGAGCCATCGCATTGAGATTCCATCGCCCGCCGATGCACGAACTCTGGGGCGTCCCGACGCTTGCACGCTGTGCCACGCCGACCGCAGCCGTGACTGGGCCACCTCGGCCTACACGCAGCTGTACGCCCCCGCGGCTCAACCCGGAACCAAGGGCGAGCCCTCGCCCGCACAAGCCGGCGTCGCGGCAGCAGCGCAAGGCTTTTCGGAGATGGAAACCAAGCTGTTTGCTGGCGATCCTATTGAACGCGCTCTGGCCGCCCAAGCGTTGGGGCGATGGTCTCAGGTTAGTGGGCGGGAGCGTCCGGCTTCGCTGCTGCTCAAGGTCATCGAGCACGACCCCTACCCGGTCGTGCGGCGCTTCGCGGCCCGTGCCCTCGGGGAGCTACTCCCGCACTTGAGTGCCCAAATCGCAGCTTTCGTTCCAGAGAGCCCGCTCAGCGAACGCACGGCTTTCGTGGCTTTACTAAAGCCAGCTGTGCCCCCGACAGCGGCGCCATTCGACCAAGCCTTCCTTCAATCCCTACGCCACCAAGCCGCAGCCCAAGCCATCGAGATCGGGGAGTGAGCACGATGACCACGCATGCCGACCGCACGCGCCAACACCGCGAAAAGGCCGACGCGCGCGCGTTCGGTTTTCTGAGCCTGTTTTTGTGGACGAGCCTGGGCTTTGCGCTCGAAGCCGCCCACGCCTTCAAGCTCTCGAGCTACCTCGACCAGCCACAAAAGCGGGAACTGCTTGTCTGGGGTCATGCCCACGGCGTAGGCCTCGCCCTCACGCTGCTTGTGTACGCGGCGCTCGGCGCGGAGCTCCCGACGCGTCATGCAGGCAAGCTGCTGCGCTTCGGCGCCAGCGCCATGCCGCTCGGCTTTGTCTTGAGCATTTTTTACACCAGCGAAAGCGACCCAGGCCCCGCCATCTGGCTCGTGCCCGTCGGCGCACTTTGCCTGCTCCTCGGCCTGCTAGAGCTGACGTTGGCCGCGCATAGCGAGGCTCGGGCGACGAGAGCCTAGGCTTTCTTGAGCGCCAGCGTCCGAAACACGGGCAGGCCGTCTTCCGTAGCGCGCGCCTCGCGGTTGCTTCGGGCCTCATACGGGTTTTCTTGCACGTACCCGCCCTCGCCACCGAGCACGAAACCACCGTGTTCGCGCAGCGCCTCGAGGTGATGCTCAGCCCGGTCGACCACATCGGTCTGCACGAAAAATTCGCCGCCCGGCACGAGCACGCGCGCCACGTGGTCGAGGAGTGCGTCGCCCGTGAGCTTCCGCTTCTGGTGCTTACGCTTCCACCATGGGTCGGGGAAATGCATGAACACGCGCGCCACCGAGTTCGAAGGAACGCGCGCGAGTACCAAGCGGGCGTCGGCTCCCCAAGCGGTGACATTCGTGAGACCACGCTTGCGGCAGCGCTCAGCGACCAAGTAGGACCACTTTTTCTTGATCTCCATGCCGAGCAAGCGCGCGTGCGGCCTAGCTAAGGCACGCTCATACAAAAACAGGCCATGCCCGAAGCCTATTTCAATTTCTATTTCACCTTCACCCGGTAAAAGGCTGTGAAGATCGAGGGCTCCTCCCTCCGGCGGACGCGGAGCGAGGACGCGGTAGCGATGGGGATCGGGGGCTTCGTCGAGCTGCATGGACACGGAGGTCCGGGTCTACCCCCAGAGGGGCCTCGCGTCGAGACGCTTCCCCCCTGCCTTTAGGACCCCTATTTTCTCAGCTCCTCCGCGCTCGCCAGGACGCTGCGGGAACTGTTGAACATCCCGCCGGATTTGTTGACCGCACGCCATCCTTTCACGTATCTCATGCCAAGCATCTTCGGGAGCTGGTGTTGCGCGCCGAGAGCGCGTTACCATACAGACCGGGGTGCGGTGAGTGACCGCCGCGAGGCGTCGATGAGGCGCCCGAACCGTTCCCCGAACCACCCGGGCGGAGGAGAGTCGAGTGCCGACGAAGATCCTGGTTGCTGACGACAGCGCAACGATGCGCCGAGTGCTGGAGATGACCTTCGCAGGCGAGGATGCCAACGTGGTCAGCGTCGACAGCGGAGAGGCTGCCCTCGCCAAGATTGGCGAGTTTGGGCCCGATATTGTGTTCGCGGATGCCACCCTGCTCGGCGTCGATGGCTACGAGCTGTCACGCCGGATCAAGAGCCATCCTGCACAAGCGCGCGTGGCCGTAATCGTCATGGCGAGCCAGCACACCCCGTACGACGACGTGAAGGGTCGCGCTGCAGGCGTCGATGACCACATTTCGAAGCCTTTCGACACCCAGTCGGTGATCGATCGGGTGGGACAGGTGCTGGGCCGTGCACGCAATCTGCCGGCAGGTGCCGAAGCGCCCAGGGCAGCAGCGCCTGCTCCAGCTGTCCCCGCACCCCAAGCCCCGGCTCCGGCAGCAGCACGTCCAGCGGTAACGCCCACGGCTGTCACCCCAGTAGGCACGGCGCCAACCGCCGTTCAAGCCCCCACACGCGTGGGCAGCCAGGGAACTCGCATCGGCATGGGCGCTCCTGCTGCTCCCGTACCGCTTGCACCGACAGCGGCTGCGCGTCCCGCAGCCCCGGCGATTCGGCCGAACGCCACCATCCCGATGGCACCCGTGCCGCCCAACGCGCCCAAGGTCATCCCGGCTCCGGCCGCAGCGGCAGCGCGCCCGCAATCCGCTACCGCGCACAGCCCCGTTGTAAACGTGGGTTCTGCCACCGCGGATATGGCAGGTAAGCTCGAGCAGCTCGGACTCACGCGCGACCAAATCGAAGGCGTGCTCGCCCTTTCCCGCGAAGTCATCACGCAAGTGGTGTGGGAAGTGGTTCCCGATCTGGCCGAGCAGCTCATCAAGGAAGAGATCAAGCGCCTCACTGCGGAGTGAGCACAAGTTGAGCTGAAAACGTGATCGAAGACGCTCGCAGCATCTCGCGTCTGCTCGGTGTGGGTGCTTTTACAGCTGGCTGGCTTGGCGCGGCGACGTTCCACGAAGCCCTGGTCCCGGAGGCCGAACGCCAAGCGCTTTTTCAGCGCTATTTGCGGCGTTGGGCCCATTCCTTGGTGCGCCAAACCGGCGGCCAGGTGGAGCTCACACCGGAAAGTGTGGTTCCTGCCCACGCGGGGCCTCGACTGGTGGTCTCAAACCATCGCTCACCCTTCGACATCGGGGTTTTGCTGTCCATCTTTGGCGGGCATGCCCTGAGTCGTGCGGACCTCTCCGGCTGGCCCGTCATAGGTTTTGCGGCGCGCCGAGCAGGCACCATCTTCGTCGACCGCGAAAGCGCGGGCAGCGGTGCCTCGGCGATTCGAGCCATCCGCTCGCGTCTCAAAGGCGGCGCCTCGATTCTCGTATTTCCAGAAGGTGGCACCTTCGCAGGCGACATTGTGCAGCCCTTTCGAGCGGGTGCGTTCTCGGCTCTGCGCGGCCTCGATGTCCAGATCGTGCCGGTGGGCCTTGCCTATGAGCCAGGGAGCGAATTTCTCGACGAAACGTTCGTGGAGCACGTGCTGCGCGTGTCACGAAGGCCCATCACGCGCTGCGTGGTTCATGTGGGCAGCGTTCGGACAGTGCAGGGGCGTGCCCAAGACGTCGCAAACTCGCTGCACGATGAGGTGCAGGAGTTGGTTCTGCGGGCGCGCGGTCACTTTCAAGCCCGTTAGCCTGCTTCAACCAAGCATCGATTGATTCGCGGCATCGCGCACAAAACTTAGCGAGCGCATTGACGTTCTGCCCCTGTGGCGCGACATAGCCGAACCCATGGTGAGTGCCGCCCGCCTGAGAACCATCTTCGCGATAGCGCTTCCCATCATCCTCGGGATGCTCTCGCAGACGGTCCTCAACCTCGTCGATACGGCCATGGTGCGCGACCTGGGCAACGCCGCACTGGCTGCCGTCGGCATCGCCAGCTACGCAAACTTCGTAGCCGGGGCGCCGATCATGGGTCTCGCTGCGGGCGTGCAAGCCATGGCCGCGCGGCGCATGGGGGAAGGCAACACGCACCGCGCGGCACACCCACTCAACGGTGGGCTGCTCGTGTGTATTGCTTTCGGCGTGCCGTGGGTCGCTGCCATCGCGCTGGGCGCTTCCTGGTGGTTTCCGAAGCTCGCGTCGAGCCCCGAGATTGCAGAGGTCGGCCTACCCTACCTGTACTGCAGGCTCACCGCCGCCGTGCTCGTGGGCATGCACTTTTCGTTTCGCGCCTTCTGGAACGCCACAGGTCACTCGACCTTCTACATGCTCAATCTGCTCGCGATGCATGCACTCAACGTGTTTCTCAGTTGGCTGCTCATCTATGGAAACCTCGGCGCTCCCGAGCTCGGCGTCACGGGCGCAGGCATCGCGAACGCCACCGCCTCGTTGGTTGGCGTAACGGCGCACTTCATCATGGCCATGCGCGTGGCGCGCCCCCAAGGGTTTCTCTACGGACTCCCCACGCGCGACACGATGCGCACCATGCTGCGCATAAGTCTGCCGACCAGCGCTCAGCAGCTGTTCTTCGCCGCAGGCATGACCACACTGATGGCCCTGCTTGCGCGCGCAGGAACCGAAGTCGCGGCGGCCAGCAAGGTCCTGATGGACATCGTCTTGGCCGGCGTATTGCCCGCCATGGGCTTTGGTATGGCAGGCACCACGCTGGTGAGCCAAGCGCTCGGGCGCGGCGATTTAGCGGACGCCAAGCGCTGGGGTTGGCATGTCGCGCAAGCTGCTTTGATTGCGGTGTTCGTGCTGGCATTGCCAGGTATCGTCTGCCCAGAGTTCGTACTGCAACGCTTTCTGCGCGACCCGGAAACCATACAACTCGCGAAAGCTTCGCTGCAGCTCATCGCGGGTTCCGTCGCCCTCGATGGCGTCGGTATGGTGCTTCAAAATTGTTTGATCGGCGCGGGCGACACACGCCGCGTCATGACCGTGTCGCTCACGCTGCAGTGGGGCCTGTTGCTGCCGCTCGTGGCGCTGCTCGTATTGAAGTTCAACCTAGGCATGTTGGCAGTCTGGTCGGTGCAAGCTCTGGTCAGAGTCCTGCAGACAGGCATCTTCATCTCGATGTGGCAACGCGGACGCTGGCAAGGCATCCGCGTTTAGGTAGAACCACCACGACGCGCTTCAAGACTTGCTCTCCGCGCTGGTGATGACGACCAATATCTGGCCACTGTCTACCTGCGTCCCCAAAGAAACTTCGAGCTGCTCCACCACACCATCGCTTTCCGCGCGAATGGCGTGCTCCATCTTCATGGCTTCCATCACCAGCAAGCGCTGATCCTTCACCACAACATCGCCGACCTTGATATCCACGGCGATGACCTTACCCGGCATGGGAGCGATGTAGCCGCCCGCAGGCACAGCGAGATCATGATCGGGAAAGCGTGGCTCTTCTTGGAAGGCAAACACAGCGCCGCCTTGTTGGACGTAGAGGTTGTCCCCAGCCGATACAACGCGAAAGACCTTCCTCACGCCGTCGAGCTCCAGCGCAATTTCTCGCGCTGCCACCGAGACAACACGCACCTCGCGCGCGCTGCCATCGACTTCGACGCTAAAGTGCTCGTTGCCCTGGTGAGAATAGGCCACTTGCAGAATGCGTTCGAGAAGACGCAACGCCACCCGCTGAGGGCGATAGGGATTGTTGCGAAACCCAGCACGAATCCCAGGCAAAATCCGAGATTCATCGCGACCAGGCCGCCGAAACAACACCCCTGCCAAGGCCGCCTCTTCGAGCACAGCTTGGGCTGGTACAGCTTTTAGCGCGTCCGCCTGCTCATCGACAAAGTGCGTATGGATGTGGCCCGCGACGTATTCCGCGTTCTCCAACACTGAAAGCAGGAACTCGCGATTGGTTTGTACGCCCTGAATGCTCAGGTTTTGCAACACGTACCGCATACGTTCGACGGCTTCGAGGCGATTTTCGCCGCGCGTGATGACCTTCGCCAGCATAGGATCGTAGTGAATGCTCACCTCGCTGCCGCTCGTCACGCCCGAGTCCACGCGTGCCCAGGCAAGTCCCTCCGGAACGTTGAAATCCACCACCGTTCCGCTTTGCGGCAAAAATTGCTGGTCTGGATCCTCGGCATACAAGCGGCACTCGAGAGCGGCCCCCTGCATATGCAGATCCGCTTGGCTGTACCCGAGCGCTTCGCCCCGAGCCACGCGGATTTGCTCCCGAACCAAGTCGAGGCCCGTCACACACTCCGTGATCGGATGCTCGACCTGTAGGCGCGTATTGACCTCCAGGAAATAGAACTCGCCCGAAGGCGCGACGATGAACTCGACCGTGCCTGCGTTCGTGTAGTCGATAGCCTTCCCTACCGCGACCGCTGCCTCACCCATGCGTGCTCGCATGTCGGGCGTCAGCGCCATAGAAGGGGCTTCCTCGATAATCTTTTGGTGACGGCGCTGAATGGAGCACTCGCGCTCGAACAGGTGCACCAGGTTCCCGTGCTGATCGCCGAGAATCTGAATCTCCACGTGCCTTGGGCGCTCGATGTACTTCTCGAGGATCAGCGCGTCGTCGCCAAATGCACTGAGCGCTTCGCGCTTGGCCCCGGAAAGTGCTTCGGCCACATCCTCTTTGCGCCGACAAATGCGCATGCCCTTGCCGCCACCGCCGGCACTCGCCTTCACGAGCACGGGGAAACCGATGCGCGAGCACTCGTCTGCAAGCAGGCTCAGGTCTTGATCGGTGCCGTTGTATCCCGGCACCACGGGCACCCCCCCGTTGCGAGCGATCTCCTTGGCTTCGCGCTTTTTCCCCATCGCCAGGATGGCATTCACCGAAGGGCCGATGAAGGTGAGTCCGGCCGCCTGCACTGCCTCCGCAAATACCGCTTGTTCCGACAAGAAGCCGTAGCCAGGGTGGACAGCGTCGGCCCCGGTGCGTTGCGCTGCCGCGATTACCTTCGCGATGGCGAGGTAGCTTTCGCGCGACGGGGCAGGCCCTATGCGCACGGCTTCATCCGCTAAGCGCACGTGCAACGCCGACGCATCGGCGTCAGAGAAAACGGCCACAGTCGAAATGCCCATAGAGCGAGCCGTACGCATGACACGCACGGCGATTTCGCCACGGTTCGCTATCAAAACTTTGGAGATGCGCCGCATGGTTGTGCCGACCCTCAGTGCCTAAATACGCCAAAGCTCGTGGTCCCGACGACTTCCTTCGTATGCGCTACGGACAAACAAACGCCGAGCGCATCGCGAGTATCGCGTGGATCCAAGATGCCGTCGTCCCAGAGTCGAGCCGTCGCGAAGAACGGATTGCTCTCATTTTCGATTTGATGCTCGATCATCAGCTTCATCATCGTGAGCTTTTGCTCGTCGACGCTCTCGCCCTTCTTTTCAGCGGCATTGCGCTGGATGATATCGAGCACGCCCGCAAGTTGCTTGCCGCCCATCACGGCGATGCGGTGGTTGGGCCAGGTGAATACGAAACGCGGGTCGTAGGCACGCCCCATCATGCCGTAGTTACCGGCGCCGTAGCTCGCACCCATCATGATGGTGAAAGCCGGAACCGTGCTATTCGACACGGCGTTGATGAGCTTGGCGCCATTCTTGATGATGCCCTCCTGCTCGTACTTCTTACCCACCATGAAGCCATGGATATTCTGCAAGAAAACAAGCGGGATATTGCTCTGATTGCACAGCGCGATAAACTGCGCGCCCTTGTTCGCGCTCTCGCTGAACAGCACGCCGTTGTTGGCCAAAATGCCCACCGGATAGCCGTGCAAGAACGCCCAACCACAGACCAATGTGGAGCCGTAGAGAGGCTTGAACTCGCTGAAGCGCGAGCCATCGACCAAGCGCGCAATCACGTCGCGCGCCTCAAAGGGTACCTTCACGTCGGCGCTCACGATGCCGAGTAGATCTTCAGGATCATACAAAGGTGGCTCAGGCGCCCGCGCTGGCGACGGCCCACTCTTCTGGAAGTTCAAGTGTGCGACAATCTCGCGTCCCAGCCGAATCGCTTCACGCTCATCGCGCGCAAAGTAATCAGACACGCCGCTGACTCGGCTGTGCATCTCCGCGCCCCCCAGCGATTCATGATCAGAATCTTCACCGGTCGCCATCTTCACAAGCGGCGGACCCGCGAGGTACACCTGCGCCTGCTCCTTCACCATCACGGTGTAGTCGCTCATGCCCGGGATGTACGCGCCGCCAGCGGTAGAAGAACCAAACACCAAGCACAACGTCGGCACCTTCTCCTGGCTGCGCCGCGTGAGCTCACGGAAGCCTCGACCACCTGGCACGAAAATCTTTGACTGGTTCGGTAGATCCGCGCCGGCTGACTCCACCAGATTGATACTCGGCAAGCCGTTGCGCTCTGCGATTTCCGCAAGCCGCGCGCTCTTCTGCACGCCTATCTCGCTCACCGCGCCGCCCTTGACGGTCGCTTCGGTGGCGGTGATCGCACACTCGACACCGCTTACGAGCCCCACACCGCTGATCAAGCCCGCGCCAGGCGCTTGCCCCGAAATGCCGTGCCCGGCCAGCGCCCCAACCTCGAGAAAGTAGCCATCTCGGTCTAGGAGCAGCTCCACACGCTCGCGCGGCAAGAGCTTGCCCGCCGCAAGGTGACGCGCGTTGTACTTCTCGCCGCCGCCCGCATTGGCTTTCGCCAGCGCGTCGTGCAGCTTCTCCAGCTGCAAGAGACAGACTGCGCGGTTCTCTTGAAAGACGCTGTTGTCGCGGTCGACCTTACTGCGAATCACAGGGAGAGGTTGTCGTTCCTTCACCCGGGAACCGTAACATTCTGAATAGTCGTTCACAACGACAAACTGAATGACCATTCACTCACAATGCAAAAAGCACCTGCACTTGGGGTGAGAGCGACACCAGGGAGCTAGCTCGTATGGCACAGTCCGGGCGACTTTCTCGACAGGCGCCTGAGC
Source organism: uncultured Polyangiales bacterium (assembly GCA_964515685.1). Taxonomy (GTDB): domain Bacteria; phylum Myxococcota_A; class Polyangia; order Polyangiales; family DASUME01; genus DASUME01. The sequence continues at coordinate 22,094 of CAZEWA010000036.1, forward strand.
CATCTCCCTCCCCTCCTGGCCCCTAAGGGCATCACCATGACCATCGCCGCCGTTCCTCCCGCCCGGGCTCCCGCCTCGGTGAGCGAGCTCGCGTTCGCAGACCCCTCCGATGCGGAGCTGGTGACGCGCGCCCAGAAAGGGGATTCCTGGGCCGAGGAGGCCCTGTTTCGCCGCCATGTGGCCCGCGTCGCCCAGCTTGCGCAACGCTTGCTGGGGCAGAACGCCGAAGCCGACGACGTGGTCCAAGACAGCTTCCTCATTGCGCTCGAGCAGCTTCCCAAGCTTCGCGAAGGGCACGCCTTTCGCGCTTGGTTGCTGCGCATCGTCGTCCACCAAGCGCACCGCCGCTTCCGCAAGCGCCGACTTCTCACGCGACTCGGCTTCGTTCCTAGCGAAGATCTCGACATTCTCGCGAGCCAGGGGCGCCAGGACATCGATGCTGAAACCAAAGCAGAGCTGACCCGGCTCGATCGCTGCTTGAGCCGTCTGCCGGCCAACGAGCGTTGCGCATGGGTCCTTCGTTATGTGGAGAGCTACCAGCTCGATGAAGTGGCGGACGCCTGTTCTTGCTCGCTCGCCACGGCGAAGCGCTGGCTAAAGAAAGCCGACGATGTCGTACGTAAACATGTGAACCTTGCGGAGTACGTGCCATGACGCAAAGGGGACGCCGTTCACTCCCCATCCCGCTCTGCGACGTTCTCGAAGGTCAACGCAACGAGGAACACGAAGATGTTTTGTGGCGTCGAGTGGAGCGGGCACGCTGCCATGCGCACGTAGACCTCAAGTCCACGAACACAGCTTCTGCGCTTCCGGTCCCCGTGTCGAGCGTACTCGTCGATCAAGAGAACTTGAGTGCAGTGAGGTTGCGACACCACCGCCTTTTGCGTGCGCGGCGTGCCCGGAAACCCGAGCGCAGGTACGGTCGTCTGCTGTTGGCAACAGGCGCGCTGCTCGCTGTGCTTGGGTTCGCGCTAGTGCGTCCTTTCGGACTCACTTTGAGCCCGAGCGCCCCATCCTCCCCTCAGCTGAACGCGAAGCTCGACCCGCTCACGCTGAGCGATGGCTCGCTGCCTGCCACGTTGGAAGCCGAGGAAAAGAGCATCGAAGTCGTTCTCTCCGACGCATCGAGCATCCGACTTGCGCCACACTCGCGACTCGTCTCCTTGGCGTCTACCGACAGCCGGCTGGATCTATTGCTCGAAGAGGGCAAAGCGCACTTCGACGTGACCCCCAATGGACCACGCCGCTGGACGATTGAAGCCGGTATCGCGCGCATCGAAGTCGTGGGAACCGTGTTTGACGTTAGCCGCCAGCACAACGAAGTGAACGTATCCGTATCACGTGGCGCCGTACTGGTTCGGAGTGCTTCGCTGCCACATGGCGTTGCGCGCTTGGTCGCAGGCAACACGCTGAAACTCGAACCACAAAAGCCTGAACCCGTCCCGCCCGCAGCGGTAGCACCCGAAGCCACGCTCGAAGATGCGGGCTCACTTGCACACCGCGCGAAAACCGAGGACGCCCCTACGCAAGCCGCCCAGGCGCAGCGAAGCAAGGCGCGCCCGCTAGCGCTTCCAGCCGACGTACCACAGTGGCAGACCGCGTATCACGAAGGTCGCTACGATGCCGCATACCACATGCTGGGTGAGGCCGAGTTCGTTCGACTCGTGCGAGCCACCACACGCGCCGAAGAGCTGCTCAAGCTTGCAGACTTGGCGCGCCTCTCAGGCCACGTTCAGGAGTCCGTGCTGCCGCTAAAGCGCGTGCTCGATGACTTCAACCACAGTTCGCACGCTCCGGTTTCTGCTTTCACGCTGGGCCGCATTTACTTGGATCAGCTGCGGGACGCCAAAGCGGCCGTCCACGCCTTCGAACGCGCCATCGCACTCAATCCGCCGCTCGCGTTGCTGGAAGATTGTCATGCGCGGCTCGTCCGAGCCTACGCAGTCTCTGGGGATTCAGAGCAGGCCAAGCAGGCAGCTTCCCGCTACCGAGCACTATTCCCTAGCGGGAGGCATCTACGTGACCTGGCGCGTTACACGAGCGACGAATGATCTCGACAGAGCCGCACGGCGCTCGCCGCATCGGTCCGCGCACACATAGCGCTCACCTAGGACCGCAATGGGCGTGGCTCTTGTGTGCATGGATGCTCAGCATGGCTTGCAGTCCGCACAAAGCCCGCGCCGAGCCAGAGGTGCCGGCGCGCGTTCAACTTGTGGTCGCAACGTGCGAGAGCATGCTTCCGCGCGAAAAATTCATCGCGCATGCACAAGTCGAACTTCTAAGCTCAGGCGTGCAATCCGTGGAGATTGTGCTGCCTGAACAAGGCGCACACGGCGACAGTTCCGCGCGCCTCGCGACCATTCAAGTTTACTATCCCGAGTGCGACGAGATGAGCGGCGTGATCAACCTGCGCGTCTCCGACCGCCTCACCGAGAAGTACGTCGAGCGCTCCCTCTTCGTGGGGGACGTGAGCCGAGACGCGCGCGCACGCACGGTGGCGGTCGCGGCGGGGGAACTGCTGCGCGCTTCTTTTTTGGAGTTGCTCTTTTCGAATGACGCCTCGAGCGAGGGCTCCTGGAACGCAGCCCGGAGGCGCATGGTAAGCCACCTGCGCGAAGTTGAACCCGCAGCAGATGCCACGACAGGAGCCATCAGGCGCAGCGCATCCGCCCCCCTCTCAGACGAGCATGAAGTCGCGTCTCACTGGCCTATGTTGCGCGTTGAATGGATCGCGGGTGGGCGCTCGTTTCCTGAAGGCGGAAGCGGCGACGTCAGCTCTGCCATCAACTTATCCTCACCGCTCGGCCGCAGGCTTCGCCTGCACTTTGGCGGCATCGCTGCGGGCGGTGGCGCCCATGCAGACCGCAACGTACGCATTTTTGAGGGAGCGGGCCGCATCGGTTTAGGCGTCACAGGTGGGAACGAAATCGAGATCGAAGTCGCGAGCGTGGCAGAGCTGGGATGGGCGAAGGTGAGCGACTCGGGCGGCCCAGACAGGTCCGCATTCATGAGTATCTGTTCGCTGAGCGCAGTGCTTCGAACGCGCGTCGGACACGGAATCAGCGTGATCCTTGGCGTGCAGAGCGGCTACGTGCTCACACCGCTCATCGCCTCATCAAAGCAAGGTCCGAACGACGCACGCTCAGGTTTCCTTGGTCCGATGGTCGGCATGGTACTCGGCTTGAGCGGAACGCTGTAGCTTGTTTTTGTGAAACTCGAACTGCCTGTGCCGAAAACAACAAGCTGGTCGATTTGTCGTTGCAGCCGACGCGGCTTGGGATGAAACTTTACTTAGGCACTGAGTTGGGACGCCGCTCGCGGGAGGAACGTTTTCGGCGCAACAATCTAGTGCTCCACGGCGTTTCCCCAAATTCGCCGTGCATTCAAGGCGCATGTGAAAGACCTGGTTTTCCCAAATTTTGAAGTTCGAAAAGGGTCGTAAAAAACCCAAGCCAGTTTCCGCGCTGGGGCGCGCCATTCTTCGAAATGCGCCGCCACCCAAAAAGACCGGCAGCCTCAGGCTGGCCGGTCTTTGCTTTTAATCCGCAGCGCGAAGCGAGCGTAAAAACCGCGCGACCTAGGCTCCGAGCACTCGCGTCACCGCCGTGGGAGCGGCATCCCTGTCCGCCTGGGTGGCTTCGGGCAACGCTATCGTGAAGGTTGTCTCACCAGGCTGGCTCTCTACGTCGATGGTGCCGCCATGGTCCTGCACGATTTTCCGCACGATGGCGAGACCGAGTCCCGTGCCCCCCACTTTGCCGTAGGTGGCAAAAGACTCGAACAGGCGACCGCGTATCTCCTGCGAGACACCCGGCCCCGTGTCCGTGACCTTGATGAGTAGAAAGCCATCCGACGCGCGGCGCTCAGTGCTCAGTGTGAGCGTGCCAGCCTGACCATTGAGCGCTTCCGCTGCGTTACGGGCGAGGTTGTAGATGCCGCGATGCAGCTTGTGTTGATCGAAGTGCGCTACCCCTCGATCCCGAAGGTCGAGCTTTACGCTCATATTCCTGCCGCGAAACTCCTGCGCAAGTTGCTCCTGCAGGTCGCCGAAGAACTTGTGCAGGTAGACTTTGCGCACCCACAAGCTGCTCTCCCCGCGCGCGAAAGCCAGCGTCTCTCGGATGAGCGAGTTGATGACACCCACTTGCCGTACGACGCGGTCAGCCAGGCCCTGGCGCTTGGCCTCATCACGCTCACTTACGAGCAGCTGCACGGCGCCCGAGATCACCGTGATGGGCGTCTTCAGGTCGTGCAGCACGCCGGAAAGCAGCTGGCCAATCGTGCTCAAGCGCTCCTCACGCTCGCGCTGCTCACGAGCGCGCGCGAGACCGATGGCGCTCGACACCTGACCTGCGATCACCGCCGCGAGCTTGAGGTCGTCCTCGGTGAAGTTTGCCTCGCCGCCAGACTTATTCAGTAGCTCCAGAGCGCCGACACCGTCTTCCCAGCGCAACGGTACGCAGAGCACACTGCGCGGATGGTAACCGATGTCGTTTTCGAGGTCCCGGGAATGGCGCCTGTCGTGCCGCACATCGTTTACGATTTGAGGCTCACCGTTGATGGCAACCCAGCCGCAAATGCCCTCGCCCGCCTTGATGCGGACGCGCTTCACCGCATCGGGTGCACCTCCCATGGCGGCTCTAAAGCGTAAATCCCCGGTGTGTTCGTCAGACAGCAAGATCGACGCCGCCTCCGCATCGATGGCGTGCATGGTCCGACTCAGCACGCCCTCGAGCAAATCGTCGAGCTTGCCTGCGGTCGCCGCGACGTTCGCCATTTCCACCAAGACGTCGAGCTCGCGAACTTTGCGCTCAAGCTGGTTCTTGGTCTCGAGCAGCTCCATGTTTTTGCCGACAACCGACAAAAATAACTTCGAGTTTTCGACGCACACCGCTGCCTGCGACGCGAGCGCACTCAGCAGGGATTCGTCGTCGACCGTGAAGTAGCCATCACGCTTGTTCAGCACCTGAATCACGCCGAGCGTGCGCCCGTGGTGATTTTTCATCGGCACGCACATGATGGAGCGCGTGCGATAGCCTGTCTGTTGGTCCCAGAACGAGTTGAAGCGGCTATCGAGATAGGCGTCCTTGATGTTCAGGCTCTTGCCGCTCTGGGCGACCCACCCCGCAAGGCCCTCGCCCAAACGCAGCCGAATCTCTACGACCTGTTCGCCTTGGGCGACCTTCGACCAAAGCTCACCCGTATCCTCGTCGATGAGGTAGAGCGTCGAGCGGTCCGCATCGACCACCTGCGAGACGCGGTTCACCACCAACGCCAAGAGGTCGGTCAGATCTAAAGTCGAGCCGAGTGCGACGCCGATATCTTCGAGCGCACGGACCTTCGCCCGCTCTTGCTCCAGAAGCTCTCGGAGAAGGTCGACCTCACTGGGCACAGCTCTACCCACACTCACAGACACTGGCAGAGTGTCCCACGTTCCGGTCTCGAAGCCAATCGCTGAAAGGCCCTCACGAGTGCCTCAGTAGCCCTCGCGCATCTCCACGCGGTCGCCCGGTCGAAGTTCGAGCAACGCTTCCGTGATCAGGGCCGTGCAGGACTCTGGTCGGACGTAAATGACCCGAACCTCGGCCACGACTTCCTCGGGATAGTCTTCGCCCTTCAAGGGTTTAGACGCCGGTCGCTCGGCTCCCGTCAGGTGCTCACGCAGGGTGAGACTGTCTCGCCACGGGTCCCCCTGACGCACGACCGCAAAGCGGTTGCCGACCTCGACCCCCTGCTTCTCCCCCGCGCCGATGAAAACAACCTGGTTCTGTCCCAGCGTACCGAGCGGACGGGGAGCGGCCACGATCTGAGATTTCACCCGCACCGCATTGGTCTTCGCTGCGACCTGCGCGAGACGCCGCGGTACATCTGCGACCTCGAAGCCGCGTTCTATGGGGTCCATGGCCTCCGTGATGAGTGCCTTGGCGATGCCGCGCTTTGCATCGAAGTCCGTAACTTTCAGTGCGCCGAGGACACGCACGACTTCACCGCCGCTTCGGTTGTACGTACGCAACTTGCTGGCGGTCGGCAGCAGCTCGTCGCGATGCTGCCGGAAGAACACGCTGAGCTCCTTGCCTACCTCAGGCGCGGCGTCTTTGTCGAACTGGAGATAAACCTCGTCGGTCGGAAATAGCAGCATGTGATCTTCCGATGAGCCGACGATGCTGCCCGAGCGCTTGAGCGCGTCTGCATCGAGGAATACGTGTTCCCCGAGCGTCACCGTCCCGGTCGCGTGCACGTCTGCTGCTGATCCTCGCCCGCCGACTCGCTTGGAAAACAGCGATTTGGGCGCAACCGCTCCACTCGCCGCCACGCCGCCCGCTCCGTCCTCGTTGCTGCGCAACTTGAGGACATAACCAGGATAGATCCAATGCGGATTGGTGATCTCCGGGTTGTACGACCACAAACGCGGCCACTCGTGGGGCGATTGATAGTAGCGCTCCGACAGCCCCCAGAGCGTCTCACCTTGCACCACGGAATGGGTCTCGACGGGGGCACCTGCCTCGCGCGCAACCGTCACGCCCTGCGCGTGCCCGAGCCCCAAAGTGCTGCCCCCAAACCCGCCACACAGCGCCGTCACGATGGAACAGAAAACCAACTTCTTCCGTGGGTCCAGCATCAGGCGTCCTCCCTCGCGAGCATGCGCGCCGCGGCACTATCCGGAAACTGAATTCGCAGTTTTTCCAGGGCTTTTTGTGCTCGATCCGGATCCCCGAGATGTTGGTGACAAAGTCCAATCTTGAGCAATGTGTCAGCCGCTTTCTCACCCGTGGGTTCACGTGAAAGGGAGCGCTCGTAGGCCGCGAGGGCACGGGCATATGCGCGCTGCGCAAACAGAACCTCGCCCTGCCAGAACATCACCTTGGGAGCGCGCACATCGTCTGCGTACTGCGCGAGAAAAGCGTTCAGCACCTGCAGCGCTTCGACGAACTCTCGCTTGCGTACAAGGTCGATGGCGTAGCGATACCGCTCTGCTGCATCCATGGAGGACGGCTCCTCCACCTTGCGCTGCGCCACCGCAGCCAGCGTCGGCACAGGCGCGATGGGTAAGCGTTCGTCCACTTGGGGCACGGTCCACAACGATGAACCGCTCGTGGTCGACGTCGTAGAGGAAGCGGCCCCGGTGGTCGAGCGAGTAGCAGGCGGCCGGTCTTGGTACAGCCTGAGAACGGGCCGAGCGCCTTCTCTATCCTCCGTGCGTGCTGGCCGCTCCTGGGGCTGCACCGCCGGAACCGCGCGTCCTGCTGCCGCCCGCTCGCCGATGCGCACGGTCTCGCGCGGCGCTGGCGACGCTTTCTCTGCTAGGGCATAGCGAAGCTCGCGTTGCGAGGCTTCGAGCAGCGCCAAGCGCCCTTCGAGCTGCCTCAGCTGCCGGTCTCGCTCCGCAAGCTGGGAGCGCAGGCCTTGCACCTCGGAAGTCTCAGGCGGCACGGAGACGGGTTCCTGCGTGGCGGCGCACGCCGGAGCAAGACACAGGACTGCCACGAGGCACACCACGCGGCGCGCCTGAGGCCCCCTACGCTGCCAGTCCCGGCGTCGCGACACTTCTCCCACCTTTTGCTCCCCGGAGGAGCGCTAACCGCGCCTTCCCTGATCGAGAGCACGATCATCGTAGAGATCGAGGCACATCGGGGTCAAATAACGTCGCTGAGCCCCCGCCCGTCGGCCACTCCCTGCTCAGGAAGGATTTCCGCCAGACACCCCTCTGCGAGCAGGTCTTGCATCAGCTCGCGCATTTCTTGTGTCCGACCGACCGGACACAGCAGCAACACCACACCCGAGCCGTCGCTGTGCATAAAAGCCAAGCCGTCCTGCGCTTCGAGGACGTACCGGAGCCACGCGACGTTTTCGGTCGCCACGCGAGCTCGCCACACGAGCAGCCCTGCGCCACAGGGGGAAAACCGCGGCTCAGGCGAGCGCGCAGCCTCGGCACCGGGCTGACTCGCCTTTGGAAACAAACTCATTCCACGAACTGACCAAGCGCCCGGAACTTCTGATAGCGCTGCTCGCGCAGCTCGGTCGGAGACAGTCCGCCGAGTTCCGCGAGCGTAGTACGAATGGCAGTACGCACCGAATCGGCGGCTCGATCGTAATCGCGGTGGGCCCCGCCGAGCGGCTCAACCAGCACGCCGTCGACCACACCCAGTCGGAACACGTCCGGCGCTAGCAGCTTGAGTTGCTCCGCCGCGTCGGGAGCCCGCGTGCCGTCGCGCCACAAAATCGACGCGCAGCCCTCAGGCGTGATCACGCTGTAAGTTGCATTTTCCAGCATGAAAACCTTGTTGGCGACACCGAGACCCAGCGCGCCGCCCGAGCCGCCTTCGCCGATGACCGTCGCCACGACAGGGACCGTGAGGCGCGATAGCACCAGGAGAGCATCGCCAATCGCCTCGCTCTGCCCGCGCTCCTCGGCACCGAGGCCTGGATAGGCGCCCGGTGTGTCGATGAACGTGATGACAGGCCGCTGAAACCGCTCTGCCAACTCCAAGATGCGGCAGGCTTTCCGGTACCCCTCCGGGTGGGCCATGCCGAAGTTGCGCTGCAGCTTCTGCTTGGTGGTGCGGCCCTTTTGCTGCCCTATCACCGCCACCGCCCGCCCCTCGAAGCGCGCAAATCCGGCGACAATCGCGGGGTCGTCGCCGAACACTCGGTCGCCGTGCAGCTCGACGAAGTCCTCGAAGATGCGCTCCTGATAATCGAGAAAATACGGGCGATCCGGGTGGCGGCTGAGCTGCACACGCTGCCAAACCGTCAAATCGCCGTAGATCTCGCGAGACAGCCGCTCCGAGCGCTCTTCGAGCTTCTTGAGTTCCTTGTCGACGCGGCCTCCCCCGTCCGACAGGCTCTTGAGCTCGCGCAGACGAGCTTCGAGTTCCACCAAAGGCTGTTCAAAATCGAGATGCGCCATGCCGCACGGGGTTTACCGCTTGCGAGGCCGTTAGGCTACGGCTTGCCGATGCGGGGACCGCCCTTTTCGCCTATCACCGCGTAGATACGCAGAGGACGCGACTTCCCCTTGAGCGGGATAGGCGGCTGTTCCTGGAGATCGAACAGGCCCTCGAGATGCTTCTCGGTGTCCTCGCTCACCAGAATCTGACCTGCTTGGGCTGCCGAGCACAGGCGAGCACCGGTATTCACCGAGTCGCCGATGACCGTGTACTCGAGGGCTTTGCTCGATCCCAGGTAGCCTGCGACCACTTCGCCCGTGTTGATGCCGATCCCGATATGGACCGGCACCTTGCCCTGCGCAGCACGCTCGGTGTTCCACTCCGCGAGAACCTCGAGCATGTCGAGCGCCGTACGCACCGCGCGAATCGGGTCGTCGGCGTGGGTCACGGGTGAGCCGTAGAGCGCCATGATCTCGTCGCCCACGAATTTGTCGAGAGTTCCCTCATAGCGGAAGACGATCTCGACCATCTGCTCGAAGTACTCGTTGAGCATGTCGACGATCTCTTGCGCATTGCGCGACTCACTCATGCTGGTGAAGCCGCGGATGTCGCTGAAGAGCACCGTGGTCTGGCGCTGCTCTCCACCCTTGGCGACCTCGACCTTGCCGCTTATGACCTGCTCGGCGATGGCGGGCGAAAGCAGGCGCTGGAAGCGCTCACGCGTGAGCGCCTCCTGCTGAAGCTTCTTGGCAAACAGGCTGTTTTGGATCGCGACCGCCGCCTGATTGGCGACGTTCTGGAAGAGCTGCAGGTCCTTTTCCTGGAACGCGTTGGCAGCGATCTGGGAGTCGAGCAGCATGATGCCAAACAGCTCGGTACCGTAGAGGAGTGGCACGGCCATGCTCGAGCGAATGCCCTGCATGATGATCGAGTGCGCCCCTGAAAAGCGTGAGTCGACCGATGCGTCGCTCGACAACACCGCCGCTTTGTCGCGCACGACCTCGTTGATGATCGTGCTGGAAAGCACGACCGGCTCGTCTTGCGCCGCCTTGCGTTTGGTACGCACGCAGCGCGGCACAAGCTCCTCCTTGTCGTCGTCGTACAAGAGCACCACGCCGCGATCTGCCGACAGCAAATCGAAGGCGCGATCGAGGATCTTCGCGAGCAAGGTATCGATGTCTAGCTCGACCCCGATAGCGCGCGAAAGGTCGTAGCTGACTCGCAACTTCTCGTAGTCCCGCCGCAACTGGCCTACGTCCTGCAGCAACGACTCAGGCAAGAAGCTCTGCTCCGCCAGAGGCGCGAGCTTGGTGCGGATATGGCTTTCCACCATACCAGGCGCGATCGTGACCTTCGAGACGTCACGTTTCGGCGACGCTTGGGGCGGCGGAGGCGGTGCGCCCCCTGCCAAACCTATCTGCGGCAGCGGGACGGTTGGCGCAGCGGGTCCAGGCCCAGGGACCGGTCGTCCTGCCACGGCAGGCACCGGATCTTTCGCGTAGTCCGCGAACATCAGGATACGCGTCGCGCCGAGGGTTATCTCGTCTCCGGTGAAGAGCGGGCGTTCGTGCACGCGCTCCCCGTTGACGTAGGTGCCGTTCAGAGACCCAAGGTCTCGCAGCACGAAACGCCCGTTAACGAGGTCAATATGACAGTGTTCCTTGGAGACAATGCGATCGAGCACCTGCACCGTATTATTCGGGTGCCGCCCAATGCTGTTGTGATCCAGAAGGACACAATCCTTCTGCCCTTCCGGGCTGATTACCGTAATGCGCCCACCCATGCGGATCAGCACGAGATGCTAACGACCTCGCCCACTTGAGTAAAGACCCGTGAGCATCGAACACAAAATCAGGTCGATTTTGTAGGGAGGCGGATGGGGCACTGGCGCACATCGCACACCACCCATTTGCCGATTGCCGTAGCGGCTGCTAGAGTCGCCCCCCTTTTGTGAGGAGACTGATATGGCACGCGTAACCGTGGAAGATTGCCTGGAACGGGACGAGAACCGTTTTGCTTTGGTGATCTTAGCTGCGCGCCGCACGCGCCAGCTCATGAAGGGCTCCCAGCAGCTCGTGGGTAGCAAGAACCGCCAAGCCATCACCGCCCTGCGCGAGATCGCCGCGGGCAAGGTGAGGTTCTCCCGTGCCCCGGGCGATCTCGTCCGAGAATACATCGCCGAGCAGAAGGCGAACGACACCGCCCGCAACGGCTGAGTCTGTGCGGCGCGGCATGCGCTTCGCTTGCATGGCCGCTGCGGATTCGAGCGCGCGAACGAGAGACCTTAATCGCCCCTGAAAGGCGTGGCTCTCGCCCTGATACAAGAAAAGCGAGTGCAGTGAGCATGGACGCTCGCGCAATCAATGCGCGAAATTCGCGGCGCGGCTCGCCGCTGCGCGCGCAATTGCACGCGGCTCATCGGGTCGTTTTGGGGAGATGCGTCACCGGGTCGTTTTTCGGTGCCCTCCCCCTCTTGACTCACCCAGGGTCGACATTATCTTGCGCCCGCTGTTAGCAGTCGCCTGATGCGAGTGCTAACCGCGCTGGCTCACGGGGTTATCGACGTGACAGCCAACTGCGCTCTGGCGCGGTTCGGCACACGGAGGCCTCGCTGCGTTCTAACTGGAGGAAAGCACATGTCTATTCGACCCCTGCACGACCGCGTCCTGATCAAGCGCGTGGAAGAAGAGCAGAAGACCAAGGGCGGCATCATCATCCCCGACACGGCCAAGGAAAAGCCCGCTGAGGGCAAGGTCGTCGCCGTGGGCACCGGCCGCGTTCAGGACGACGGCAAGGTCCGCGCCCTCGACGTCAAGGCCGGCGACCGCGTGCTGTTCGGCAAGTACAGCGGCACCGAGGTCAAGGTCGATGGTGAGGAACTCATCATCATGCGCGAGGACGACATCCTCTGCGTCATCGAAGGCAAGTGAGGTAGCGCCATGGCTGCGAAAGAAATCCTCTACGATACCTCTGCCCGCGAGCGCATCCTCGCTGGTCTCAACGCACTTGCAGACGCTGTGAAGGTCACGCTGGGGCCCAAGGGCCGCAACGTCGTCATCGAGAAGAGCTTCGGCGCCCCCACCGTCACCAAGGACGGCGTCACGGTCGCGAAGGAAATCGAGCTCGAGAACAAGTTCGAGAACATGGGCGCCCAGATGGTGCGCGAAGTGGCCTCGAAGACCTCCGACGTAGCCGGCGACGGCACCACCACCGCTACGGTGCTTGCCCAGGCGATCTATCGCGAAGGCAGCAAGATGGTCGCCGCGGGCCACAACCCGATGGAGATCAAGCGCGGCATCGACGCGGCGGTCCAGTACGTGATCGAGCAGCTCAAGGTGCTCTCGAAGCCCACCAAGGACCCCAAGGAAATCGCTCAGGTTGGCACCATCAGCGCCAACGGCGACTCCGACATCGGCAAGATCCTGGCTGAGGCCATGGAGAAGGTCGGCAAGGAAGGCGTCATCACGGTTGAAGAGGCCAAGGGCCTCGAGACCACGCTCGACGTCGTCGAAGGCATGCAGTTCGACCGCGGCTACCTGTCGCCGTACTTCGTGACCGACCCCGAGCGCATGGAAGCCAAGCTCGAGGACGCGTACATCCTCATCTCGGAGAAGAAGGTCTCGAACATGAAGGACCTCCTTCCTGTGCTCGAGGCAGTTGCCCGCACGCAGAAGCCCCTCCTCATCCTCGCCGAGGACGTGGAAGGCGAGGCCCTTGCCACGCTCGTCGTGAACAAGCTGCGCGGCACCATCAGCGTCACCGCCGTCAAGGCCCCTGGCTTCGGCGACCGTCGCAAGGAGATGCTCAAGGACATCGCCATCCTCACGGGTGGTCAGGTCGTCAGCGAGGATCTCGGCATCCGCCTCGACAGCATCGGCCTTCAGGACCTCGGTCAGGCCAAGCGCATCACCGTCGACAAGGACAACACGACCATCGTCGACGGCGCTGGCAAGGGCGACGACATCAAGGGTCGCATCGAGACCATCCGCCGCCAGATCGAAGAGACCAGCAGCGACTACGACCGTGAGAAGCTCCAGGAGCG
>CAZEWA010000037.1:0-16901 GCA_964515685.1 uncultured Polyangiales bacterium
ACCATTCGACTTGCCAGGTGGTGCCGCCCTCGATGGCGTGCATGTCGAGCATGCGCCGGTGCCGATCTGCCTCTTCACGGCCGCCGCGCACCATGTGATAGGTGAGGCGAACGCGCTGTGCTGCCGCCCGCGCGATCTGGGTGCCGATGCCCTCGAGCGTGTCGGCAAGGGCGAGCGCCTCGGAGCCTGCGCGATAACACTCGTTGATGGCGCGTGATAGCAAGAGGCCGGCACGCATGTCGGCGCGCTCGGTCTCCGCCATGTCGCGAACGCGATATTTAGCGATGTGATCGAGCGCAATGCCCGTGGCCACTCGCACCTCGGGCTCCCGGCCGAGCGGCTGCATCGCGAGGGCGCGACACATCAGATACACGTGTTGGCCTGAGGTGTAAGGCGGCGCCGAGCTTAAGAACGAGATGCGCTCGAAGAGCTTTTGGGCAGCCGCGGCATCGAGCCCGAGCACGCGTACGCCCAGCAGTGAGACCAGCGCGCGCGCCAGGTATTGCAGACCCAAATAGGGCGAGGGGCCCCGGTTTTTGCCGTGGGTCAAGCACCAACGCAGGCCGGTAAAAATGAAGAGGCCGACCAACGCAAGGTATCCACCTGTGATCAATCGCAGGCGTCGAAAGATGGGAAGCTGCATCCACGATTCGAGCAGCTCGATGGTTTCGTCGCCGTAGCGCAGCGCGAGCTTGTAGTCGTAGAGGTAGCCCGCGCGTACGAGCACGGTGCGCAGTGCCAGACGCTTTTGCAGAGACACGCCGAGCCGCTCGTAGACCGTCAGAGCTTTCTCTGCAGCTGCGATGGCGCTCGCGTAGGCCATACCCGATTCAATCAGCGGTGGCGTGACCTCGGCGAGCAGGTCCGCGCCTGCGCGTTCGTCCTCGGTGTGCACCAAGTGCCAGCCCGCTTCGAGCCTGTGTTCGAGGTCCTGCTGAGGCTGGCTTAAAAGGGCCTTGGCGAGGCGTCGATGGGCCTCGCGCTCCTTGCTCTGCGTAAGAATCCCACGCACGGCCTTGCGCATCGCCTCCTGCGTGAACGCGTAGTCGTCGCGCACCGTCATGAGGATGCCCTGCCGCACCAGGTCCTCGAGCGCAATCATGGTTTCTTCGGGGCCCATGTCGCAGGCCGCAAGGCACAGCTCGAGTGAAGCTGTGCCTCGGCAGGTTGCAACGACCTCCGCCACCTTACGCGCGTTGCTGCTCATCTGGTCGAGCTTGAGCACGAGTGTATTGGCAAGGTCTTGTGGGACGCTCTCGTCGATCTCTTCCTGAGGCAGCAGGAAGGTCCCTTCCACGTAACGAATGACGCCGCGCCGCAGCAGCAGTGAAGCGAACTCCATGGTGAGCGCCGCGTTGCCGTGGGCTTGGCGGTAGAGCCAGACCACCAACCGCTCGAGGTGCGGAACCTGGCCGAATAGGGACGTGCACAGGGCACGTGTGGCATCGAGGTCGAGAGGCTCGAGTCGAATCGGCTCTGCTTCGCGTGCAAACTGCGAGAGCACGCCATCTTGAGACAGGGTATCTGTGTCCGCGTCGCCAGTGGCGATCACCAAAAGCGAGCGCGACTTGGCTTCGCGTGCGAGCGACGCAATGAAGGCGGTGGAGAAGGGATCTGCAGAATCGAGATCATCGATCAAAATGATCCAGGTGCCGTCTGCTGTGGCCACATGCGCGTACGCGCGTAGAGCCGAGTGAAGTCTCGAGCGAGCCTCGGCACTGGCCACGTGCGGACGTGCGTCGCGTGCGTCGCGTGCGTCGCGGTCTAGCTGGCGCACGATGGACTGATCACGGTAGTCGAGTAGCTTGAAGGCCTCGGGGGCAGCTCGCCTCAGGCCTTGGTAGATTTCTCGTGCCAGCTCTCCGCCGGCTGAGCCGCCTGCGCCGAATGCGCGCACCACGCGCACGCCGCGCGTCTGGGCCATCAGTGCAATCTCTTGCAGGATGCGCGTGCGACCTGAGCCTGCGGGGCCGGTGATGAAGTAACTCCCTCCCTGCTGCTCGCGACAACGCGCGAGTGCCGCATCGATGGAGGAGAGCTCCCGGCGGTGCCCCACGAAGCGCGCGCTGCTCAAGTAGCTTTGCGCGAGTTCGACTGAGTCGTCCGGCTCGAGTTCCCCAATCTGGTTGAGGCGAACGATGACGTCGGCCGCCGAGGAGGGGCGCTTGACGGGGTCGAATTCGAGCATCGACATCACGAGGTTGTCGAGCGCGACCGGTACATCGGGCACGCTCTTGCGCATGGGCGCGGGCGGGCTCACGCCGCTAAAGCCCTGCTGGGCGACGGTTTTTGCCTCGTAGGGGAGCTTTCGTGTGATGAGCCAGTAGGCGAGCGCACCGAGCGAATAGAGGTCTGCGCGCTGGTCGAGTACGGAGCCTTCCCAGGCTTCCGGGGAAACGAACGGCGGTGTGCCTGTTAGGTTTGGGGGCACGCCGAAGGGCACCATCGCGCCAAAATCGAAGAGCTTGCAGCGGCCGGAGCTGGTCCTACGCACATTGCGCGGACTCACATCGCGATGCAGGAGGCGCTGGGCGTGCAGCAAAGCGAGCGAGGTGGCGACATCGCGCAGCAGCCGGCAGCATTCTCGATAGTCTGCGGGTCGAGTCTCGAGCAGGTCCTGCCCGTCGAGCAGCTCCATCGTGTAGAAGGGGAGCTCCTGATCGAGGCCGAAATCGTAGACCTGAATGATGTGCGGGTGCCTGAGCCGGGCCAGTGCGTGAAACTCCGCTTGGAAGAGCGCCGTGCGGTGGCCCGTGCCGGGTAGCGCGCGCTTGAGCGCGACCTTGCGACCCGTGGTGTTGTCGCGGGCGACGAACACTTCGCCCATGCCGCCCTGGGAAATTCGCTCCAGAAACTGATACCGCCCGGCAATAACCGTGTTGAGCGTGGAGTCGATAGGAGAGCGAGGAGTTCCGGGTTTCATCCGTGAGCGGCCTCCTATCTTCTCACAAACCTCGTGTTTGATTGCGTCAAACCGTTGTTCCCATTCGAGTCGAGTGGGCGTGTGTGAGCGTGGGGGACGCCGTGTCTCACATGCAGCCAGGGGCGCTGCGGTGGATTAGCTCTGGTCGAGGGCGATGCCGAGTGCCGCAAAGCGCGGCCCATAGTCACGCGCCAAGGTCTCCTCTACGGCTGCCACATAGTGACAAAGCGGCATGACTCCCCAGGCGCGCGCCGCAGGCGACATGGAGTCCGCCATCTCACGCAGGGCTTCGGCGCCGTAGCGGTCGAGGGCAATGCCGCCGTAGTTGCTGCGCACGCGTTCGAGCATGGGCGGCAGATCTTGGGCGAGGCGCGCGCGAAAATCGTGTTGCAGCGGTGTAGTCAGTAGCCAGGCCAAAAGCGCCCAGCCGAACTCCCGATGCCGCACCTCATCGCGCAGAATGCGATCGAGCGCCGCGCGCGCGACGGGCACCGTGGTCTGTTCGCGCAGGCGACTAAACAAGCGCACTGCGACGGTCTCGCCCAGGCAAAACATCTCTACGGCCACGCGCAGTACGTCGAACTCGAGCGCCTCACTCGGATGGCGCGCGAGCGCAAGGCTCTCTCGGCCGAGGCGCGGTGAGCCCACACCGCCTGCCGCTGCAAACACGGCGTCGCTGAGCTCTGCGTGCACGAGCTCGTCGCGCACTACGTCGAGGCCCTGTTCGATGAGGTCGGGAGGGGCGCCAAGCTGCATCAGCCACAGCGTCAGATGTTGTGCATGGGCCCCCGAGCGATACTCGGCCTCCACGCGCCTGAGCCATTCCCGCTGCACGCTCGCATCGGCAGGCGGCAAGGCTCGCACGACAGCCTTCGAGGGCGCTGGACTGCGACGGGATTTCTTGCGCATGGCTCAGTCGGCGGCAGGTTCGGGCGGCGGCGGATTGCAGGTGCGCTCGGCCACCTGCCACAGGTTCTCTACGCAGGCGGCTTGAATCGTGGGCTCGCCGTAGCAATCCCCGTACGAACAGGCTTCTTTCCTGGGGGCGCAGACTTCGCCTTCGACGGGCGTTTTTTCGGGGCAATTTCCGGGTTCCGTGACTTGCCACGCACCATCCCTGCACAGGGCCCACACATCGTCGGGATACGCGCAGATGGGCCCTTCCTCGTAACATGGTTCGCCCGCTGGCGGCGGCTCCCACGGGCAATATATGGGAGGATTGCAGGAGATTTCGTACGTTTTCCAAATGCCGGCCACACAGCGCGCGGAAAAGTCCGGGTAATCACCGCAGTAGCTGTACGCGCACTCCTCTGCTTCTGGCACATGGCATGCGCTGCCCTCCACGGGGCGCTGGGTCGGGCAGGTCTCGGACGGCGGCGGATTCTTGGCCAGCGTATCCCACGTGCCTTCGCGACACTCAGCGAAGCTTGCTTCGTACTCGCAGCGCAAGCCTTCTTCCTGGCACGTCGAGCTCGAGCTCGGCTGCGCATCGGGGCACTCGGCGCTCGGCATGCAGCCTTCTGCGGTCTCTGTGCACCCGGGAGGATTGTGGCTGGAGTCGGCTATCGTACAGCCCGCGGCCATCAGGGGCGCAAAGGCCGAGACGACTTGGACGACCGAGCGGCGAAAGGAGCGAGAGCGCTGCGTTTGCATGGGGGAGGGTTCTCCTGCAGCAGGGATAGTGGGGCGAGCTTGGGGCAGAAGCCAAGCAGCTTCTGTGCCTGCTAAAATCCCAGCAGTTTCCGTGAATTAAAGCTGGCACACTCCGGCACGCCCAGATTGAGTGAGGTGCGCTTAGGTTCTAACGGCGGCCAAGGCGGGAGATGACACTCAGCGCAGAAGCTGCAGTTTGGCGCGGTGCCGGGCTTGCGATGCCACGTACTCGTCGACGCTGAGCCCGAGTGCCGTGGCGATGCGGCGCAGCAGGTTGGTCTCGTGCATGTCGAGCAGGTCGTCGGCGGCGGCCAGGTCCATCAACACCTCGAAGACCTCCACACGGGCTGAGCGCTCGAGCCCTTCGTACAGCACGCGCGTGTAGATCTGCAGGGGCTCGTGGGCCAGCTCGGCCAAGCGCTCGCTCAGCAACGCCTCGATGGCCGCCGCCGTGCCCGCCTGTAGCTCGGCGACCCGGCCTAACGCATCGCGCACGTGTTCTCGCTCAGCCTCGGTGTAGATGCGGTCTGCGTGGGCCACGACCGCCAGCAAGCCTGCAAGAGCGCCCACGATGGCCGCAGTTTGCGTGTCGGCCTTGGGCATGGAGCGAGCGACCAGCGCTTTCAGTTCGTCGCTAGCGCTTGCGGGGGAGGAAGATTTGTCATCGGACCATCGAAAAAACACACCGCAGCATAGCCGAGGCAGCCCCGAATCGGAACCCCCTGCACCGGGGTTTATGGGCGTAGCGATGAGCTCGCCTTGCGTCAGTGCAATCTCTGGGGCGACCACGGCCATCCACGCTGCCAACGGCGTGTGTCGAAGAAGCTGCGGTTTACAATGCTCACAAATGTCAGGCCGAGCGTCACGGGGATTTGTCCCGGCGCCGGGCCGAGCTGTGTGCCGTAGCGCTCGACGACCAGCACGTAGCTCTGCTGTCGCGTAGCCCAAGAGCGTTCGGGCCAGTGCGCGCACCGTGACCGAAAGCATGCTTGCGCTCGGGCGGTGTGCATACGTGCCCGTTGCGCCTGTGGCATGCATAGTAGCCCTGCGCATGTGCGGCCTTCCTCGAGCGTTTGGCTTCATCCCAAGCATGGCGGGCTTCTTGGCCTGCTGGCTGTGCGTGGCTTGTGCCTCGATTCCAAAGGGCCACTACGGGGTCGAGACCCTGCGTTTTGAGGGCGTTACGGAGCTCGACTCCGACGCCATACGCGCATGCCTGGCCACGCGTCAGCGCGAGCAGGTTTCCCTCGGACTCGGTGCGCTGCGCAGTCCGCGTTGTGGGGAGCCTCCCTTCGATGAACCCCGTCGCAAGGCGCGACTGTTTGCCTTCGGCTGGACCGAATGGCCGGTGTACGACGAGGCCGTGCTCAAGCTCGACCGTGAGCGCATCGAGCGTTGGTATCGCGCCCGCGGCTACTACGGCGCGCGCGTGGCGGAGGTGAGGTTCTCAAACGACGCGGCGCGCACCTCGGATCGCGCGCTGTGTGAGGGTTCGGACTGTACGCTCGAGATAGGCTTCGTGATCGAGGAGGGCGCTGCGGTTCGCGTGCGTGAGGTCGCTCTGACCGGGGATGAAACGCTCTCCCATGCGCTGCGACAGGCGCTGCGCCTGGCGCTCACGCTCAAGCCGGGCGACGTGTTTGACGAAGGCGTCTACGACCGCATGCGCGAGCAACTGGCACTTCTGTTGCGTGACGACGGCTACGCGCGGGCCGAAGTACTGGGCGAGGTCGTGGTGCACCGCGCGCAGCAGGCCGCGGACCTCACGCTGCAAGTCAAAGCAGGTCCGCGCTGCAAGGTGGGTGAAGTTCGCATCAAAAGCGCAACGCCCGTGCCCACTGAGCCCATCTACGCGGCCGCACTGCTTCGGTCCGGCGAGCTCTACCGAGAGAGCAAGCTCGATGATGCCCAGCGCGCGATCTACGCCCTTGGAGCTTTTGGTTCCGTAACCGTACAAGGAGACTTGAGCTCGTCGTCTGATCAGATCGACATTCAGATCGACGTCGAGCCACGCCGCACGAGTCAGGTACTTCTGGGTGCGGGTCTGATGAGCGGCGTGCTCGCAACGGGCCCGATGGTGGATGAAGCGCAGAGCGTGCCGCAGTGGGACGTGCACTTGCTCGCGAGCTACGAGCATCGCAATTTCTTCGGAGGGCTCAGGCGCTTTCGCATCGAGGAACGCCCGCGCATGCTGTTTCTCGCGCCCTTTCCGGGCGTGCCCGACAACAGCCCAAGATTTGGCAACACCCTGAGCGCAAACTTTGCACAGCCTGGCGTCATTGAGGCGCGCACCACGCTCTTCGTGGAGACGCGCTGGGATGTGGGGCCGGATCCATTTCAGCTGTTCTTCCGCAACGAAGTCGGCGTGGCAGTCGGGCTCGAGCGCGGATTCTTTCGTCAGCGCTTACAGGTGCGCGTGGCCGTGCATCAAGAGCTGATGGAGGTCAGCAAGCGTCAGGGAATCATCGACCGGGCAGATGCGCCTTCGAGCTACCGTTTGTCGTTTCTCGACCAGCGCGTGACACTCGATCTGCGGGATGATTCTGGCAACCCTTCGCGTGGCGCCTTCTTTCGTATCGCCGTGCAAGAAGCTGCGCGGCTCTGGGAGCCGTCGTGGAACTACGTGCGAGTCACGCCCGAGGCGCGCTTCTACATTCCGCTGGGCCTTGGGATGGTGCTGGCGTCGCGCTTCGCAGCCGGTGCGCTCTATGTCTTCGATGCATCGCCCAAGCTCGACCCCGAGGCCCAAGCTTTAGGTCCTCAGGCCTATCGCCTGCGTGGTGGCGGCGCACAATCCAATCGCGGCTTTCTGCCCGGGCGTCTTGGCACCGGATTCGACGGAGATCAGCTGTCAGGTGGCATTCGGCGCTGGGAAAGCTCGGTGGAGCTGCGCATCCCGTTGGCGGCGAACTTCGCGGTCGCGCTGTTTACCGACTTCGGTGATGTCAACGCTGAGCCCGAGTTCCGTTTTGCGCACCTCAACACGGCGGTTGGCGGCGGCATACGCTATCGCACGCTGATAGGCCCGATTCGCTTCGATGTAGCGGGACGTCCAAATAGCTTGCAGCGTATCGGTGGCGGGGAACCTTCTGACGCGACCATGGACCTCGGTTTCACCAAGTTTCGCGGCGCCGTCCACCTGACGATTGGGGAGGCATTCTGATGCTGCGCGCCCTCATCGGTCGTGTCTTTTCAGTGCTTCTGCGCACGCTGGGCATTGCGATCCTCGCAAGCGTTGCACTGCTTCTGCTGCTGGTTTTCGTGCTGTGGCTGCCCGCGAGCCGTGCGGTGCTGCTGCGGCAGGGTCTTTCCTTCGCCAATCAGAGCTTGCCTGACTACAGCATTTCGCTTGCTTCCCTCGATAGCTTGAGTCCGTTTTCGCTCGAATTGCACGGCCTGCGCGTGCTCGACAAGCAGCAGCGAGAGATGGTGCGTGTCGATGCCCTCTCGCTCGCGCTGGTGCCCACTGCGCTGCTCCAAAAGCGCCTGCACATCGCACAGTTTCGCGCTGAAGGGGTGCGCGTGCACCTCTATCCCGACGATGCGACCGAAGCGTCGAGCGAGAGTGACTTCAGTACGGACTACACCTTGCAGGTCGACGATCTCGGGCTGCGGGATGTGGAGTTCGAAACGCAGCTCGCTGGTCGGGCGTTGTTCCTGCAGCTGCTTTCTCTGCGTGCGCACGGGAACTTCAGTGCAAAGCCAGCGCTCGCGCTTTTGGAGCTCGAGCTGCGGGCCGAGCTCGACCGACGCGAGGTGCTGCACATCGCACAGGGCACAGCCGCCTTTCGCGCGGATGTGGGCGGGCGCCTCGCGCTCACGGGTACGCTCGCGGAGGAGGCCGCGCTGTCGCTGTCGGCTGAGATCCCAGAGCTGAGTGACCTTACACCTTGGCCTGTACACAACGCCTCGCTCACGCTGCAGGGCCTCACACGCGCGGGGTTCGAGCGCCTGGGCCTCGAGGGCGGCCTAGGACTCAAGCCTTCCCTTGCGCTCGAGGCCCATGTGCAACGCGAGGGCGCAGGCGCGAACGGCGAGCTGCGTTCTAGGCTTGGACTGTGGCTGGACGGAGAGAAGGTCGCGCTCGAGGGCCGTCTGAGTGCGGCGAGCGCCGAGCTCAGTGTGGTGCTGCCCAAGCTGGGGCTTGCGGCACTGAGCGCAGATTTTCCCGATCTCGCAGTGCAGGGTGCAGTGCAGGTCACTGCCGATCTCGCGCGTGTTCCGCAGGCAGGTTCCCTTGTCTGGCGCGCCGTGCGCATCGATGGTGCGGTGGTGCCCGATGGCACGTTGCGTGTGGAGCTGCCGTGGCCTCTCGTCAAACTCACGGGACTCAAGCTCAAGGGCTTCGAGCAGGCGCTGTCGGCTCAGGCTCAATACGACACGCAGCGCGGAAACGTGCAGACGGCATTGGACCTGCGTGACTTCCCCCTGGGCTCCGTGGGTGTGCTGGCCAAGCTCGGTCTGTCTGGGACGTTGGATGGGAGCGTTCAAGCTTCCGTGCATGAACAGCGCATCAAAGGAACGGGTGCGCTCACGCTGCGCGACGCCGTATTTCCGAACGGGCACATCGAGTCTGCACAGCTTGGGCTCAAGCTTTCAGGCACCACACGCGTGCCAGAAGGGCAGGTTACGCTTACTGCGGCGAACGTTCGGCTGTCAGATCTTCCGCTCGACCATGTGGCGCTACAGGCCCACGCATCGGCGAAAGAGCTTGCAGGTCAGCTCGAGCTGCGCGGCGCCCAGACAGCCTTGACAGCCCATGTGACGGGTACGCGCAAGGCCGACGGCAGTGTGCGCGCCAGTGCGAGTGGACATGGCACGCTGCGCGACAAGCGCGTGCAGTTCGTGCTGCGCGACTTCGAGTCGAATCCGAGCGGGTTGTCGGTGGCAGAGCTATCGCTCATCGACGGCGTGCAGCGTGTGTGGGCCAAGGGGCAGCTCGGAAAGAACCAGCGCGTCAACGCGGAGCTTGTGCTCGACAGGGTCGCCATCGAAAGCTGGGCGGGTCTGGCCGGAGTCGAGCATCTTTCTGGAACGGTCAACGCCACAGGCCGCATCGAAGGCAAGCTCGCGCAGCCCAGCTTCGAAGTGCGTCTCGCGGCATCCGCCCTCCGATACCAAGAAAACCCTGCGCTCGAAGGCACGCTGCTTTTCTCGGGCGATCTTACCCAAGGCCATCTGGCGCTCGATGTCCTCTTGGGTGCGCCCTCGGTCTTGGACGCCCGAGCGCAGATTCAGCTTACCCTGCCCGAGCGGGAGCGAAACCTGCAGCGTGCGCTCGCGGGGGCGCGCTATGCAGCGGAGCTCGAGCTGCGTGGTGATCTTGCACCCTTCTTGTCCATGCTCGAAGAACCCATCTCGACGCTGAAGGGGACAGCGGATGTCTTCGCGCAGGCTGAGGGCACACTCCTCGAGCCCCATGCACAGCTGCGCAGCAATTTCGTGCTGTACGCCCCCGGATCAGAGAGTCCAGATACGCTCGAGCTCTCGGCAGTCGTAGAGCCTGAGCATGGTAAGGTCGACGTCGCTGTACACGACAGTAAGGGGGTACTCGCGCGCCTCGGTCTCGAAGTGCCCTGGTCCGAGGACAAGCTGCGGTCGCTCCTGATAGAGCCGGCTCGCTGGGAGAAGTTACCGTTCTCGAGCCAGGCTGAGCTCAAGTCGCGCGACCTCGAAGCCATGAGCGGAGTCGCCGCGTACATGCTCGGTTTGTACGCGCCTGCCTTGCCGCTCACGGCCCAGGCCCAGGCCCAGGCCGCAGGTGAGCTTTCGGAAATCACGGGCACGCTGTCTTTGCAGCTAGCCGTGCGTGACGATGGTCTCGACGCACGCTGCACTGCGGGGCGAACCACAGCGATCCATCTAGACATAGGTCTTGTGCCCGATGCGCTGTCGCTGTTGATCGAGCTCGACAGCGCGCACGCAGGGCAAATGCGTCTGGAGGCGGATGCAAAGCTCACGGGCCCGCTGTTGTGGGAACAGGCTCGCGCAGTGGGGAAAGCCAGTGTGAGTGCACGCAGCGAATCTCTGCAGCTCACCGCAGTGCCAGGGCTATGCGGCCTCGCACAAGGCAGCGGACGCTTCGAGCTTACGGGAGAAGAGCTCTTTTCCGCCGTGCCGCGCGTGCGCGCTTCGCTTGCGCTCAACGAGGTTTCCGTACCGGATGCACAGCCGCTGAATGTTACCGCGAAGTTCAGTAACGACGCGGTATCCGCATCGCTCGAAGGCCGATTAACAGGCCAAAACCAAGCCAGCGGGACGTTCTCCGCCCGCGTGCCCCTGCGCTACGACGCCTACGGTGTGCCTGAGGTGTTGCAGAGTAACGCCCTGGCTGCGCGTCTCAACTTCAAAAACCTTCCGCTCGAAAATCTGCTGGCATTGACGCCTGCCATCGGTCGGCCGAGCGGCATGCTCGACGCAAACCTTACGCTCTCGGGCACGGCGAAAGATCCGGTTCCTGGAGGCCTCGTCGAAGTTCGCGATGCCAGCTTCACCGTCGCATCTCTGGCGCAACCGTTTCGCGATGTGCGTGGACGCTTCGAGCTCAAGGGACGCAAGGTTACGATCGACA
This sequence comes from uncultured Polyangiales bacterium, assembly GCA_964515685.1. Classification (GTDB taxonomy): domain Bacteria; phylum Myxococcota_A; class Polyangia; order Polyangiales; family DASUME01; genus DASUME01. The sequence goes on from CAZEWA010000037.1 coordinate 11,148, forward strand.
ATCTGGTCGCCAAAGACCGCAATGGTGAGGTCAAGCTCGACGGATATGCGAGCCTGTTTACCAACGGCCGTGGCGATATGAAACTGAATGTCGACGCCAAGAAGTTTCCGGTGCGCCAGCAGGGCAGTGTGGTGGGTGAGCTGACTACGCGTCTCGCGCTGTCGGGTAAGCTTTCTGACAATAAAGAAGCGAGCCTGGTCGCTCGTATCCTAGAAGGACGCATCTGGCTTACAGGCGAACGCGGCGCGGACGTGCAGTCGCTCGACCCGCATCCCCATGTGCGCATGGCGGAGGACCTTGCTCCTGCAATCGACGCCGAGGTGCCTGCGGCCCAAGACAGCTCCTACGTGCTGCGCTCGTTCACACTGAAAAGCGAGAAAGATCTGTGGCTGATGCACGAGGACTTTTCGGTGCAGGTGGGCGTCGCCCTCGAGCTGACGCAGGAGAAAGCCGGACCCAAGCTCGAGGGTGAGGCCAGCTTGCGGCGCGGTGAGCTCGCGCTGCTCGGCAAGCCCTTTCGCTTGGAGCGAGGTGCCATCCGCTTCACAGGCGATATTCCTGCAGACCCTGAGCTCGACCTCAAGGCGCGACACGACCTGCGCACCGGGGAGGCCCTACTGGTTCACGTGACAGGTCGAGCCAGCGCGCCCCAGCTCAACTTCAGCGGTGCAGCCACCAATGCGGGTGAGGCCGCCTACGTCCTGTCGGGCGCGCGCTCCAAAACAAACGCCAATAATCAGGCCCAAAACGATGCAGCCGCCTTCGCGGCGAGCGTCACCGCGGGGCTCTTGAGCGTAGCGGCGCGTCGAGAGTTTGGCGATTGGGTACCCATGATCAGCATCGAAAACGATGAACGCACGGGCTCGCCGGGCCGCGCGCGCGCCGGCTTCGACGCCAGCAATCTCATACCGAGCTGGCTCTCAGGCTTCGCGCGCGGCGCTTATGTAGAGGGAATCGTGGGGGGAAGCGATCCGTCAGGCACGAAGCGCATGGGGCTGGGTGTGCGCCTGGAGCTCGCGTTGCCGCGCGACTTTATCACGAGCATGGGGTACGGACCGGGCGCCACCTGGTCCACAGATGTGGCCTGGGCCCCCTGATACGGAGGCGATGGACCCGCTGTGTTGGTCGCACAGGTCAGGTGGAAATGCCCCCGTGTCAATGCGGGAAAGCTCCATTCAGTGGTATCGGTGCATCTATGGTTGGAGGCTTAAAATGCGTTTGAGATGGCTTTTGGGAGCGGTGGTACTCGCGGGATGTGCGGAGGAAGTGCCCACGATTCCTGGCGACTACCTCGGCAATCCGGGCAATCAGAATCCCGGCGATGAGCAGCCTTCGGGTGACGGCGACAGCACAGGTCTCCCGCCTGGTCCTGGCACGGGTGTGACGCAACGTGGCTTGCCCTGCGAAATCGAGGCAATCGTCGACACGCACTGTGCGCTTTGCCACGGGGCCGCCGCCGCTTATGGTGCCCCAAACTCGCTCGTCACCCAGGCCGACTTTCAGGCGCTGAGCGCGACGACCGGCGCGCCCTACTATGCCCTCGCGAATGAGCGCGTTCATTCCGAAGCAAGTCCGATGCCTCCCACCAGCCAAGACAGAATGCCGGAGGCCAGCATCGACGCGCTGACGCAGTGGCTCGAAGCTGGCGCGCCCCGCAACACCGAGAGCTGCTCGGGTGGTGAATTTCCTGGCGACGGGGATGGCGACGGCGACGGCACAGTCGTTCCCCCCATCAGCGATGTGACCGAGATCATCTATGATCCGATCAATCCGGAAGACTGTGACGCGACCATCGACCTCCTCGCGTTCGATCCCAAGGACCCGAGCAAGGGCTTCCCGGTGAGCTCGAGCACCGCGAACACCTACGAGTGCTTCATCTACGACGTGCCTCACACCGAGAAGATGCAAGGCCTGCAGATCGAAGCCATCATCGACGATCAGCGCGTGCTGCACCATTGGCTCGTGTATGAGCAAGCGGGCGCGGCCCCCGGCAAACAGGACTACTACAACTGCGCGGGCCAGCACCCGAATGCGGCGCTGATTGGTGGCTGGGCGCCCGGCCGCGGCGACACGAAGATGCCGCGCGGCGTGGGCCTGCGTTTGCCCGAGAAGGGCAAGTCTTTCTACGTGATCGAAGTGCACTACAACAACTCCGCGGGCCATCGCGATGTGCGCGACAGGAGTGGCGCGCGCGTGTGTGCGACGAAGAAGATCAAGGGCAACGAAGCTGCCTACCATTGGCTGGGCAGTGAGGCGATCAACATCGGCGGCGGCCAAAAGGGAAATGTCACGGGTACGTGTACCGCGCCCAAGCGCTCCGTCGTGCTCAACTCGTGGCCACACATGCACGAAATCGGAACGCACATGAAAGTCGATCTGATCCGCAAGGGTGGCTCGCCGCAAATGGTTCTCGACAATCCGTTTAGCTTCGACGATCAGCGCAGCTACGATACGCCGATGATTCTCGAGGCGGGCGACAAGCTGCGCACGACCTGCACCTTCCACAACCGCGGGCTCTTCCCGGTCGGGTTCGGGACCGCCTCTGAGGCCGAAATGTGCTACAATTTCGTGCTGGCGTACCCGGCGGGTTCGCTGCGAAGTGGCTTTAGCCTGACGGTCACCGACAACACCTGCATCGACCTGTTCTGAGGCTTAGCGCGTGCGTCGTGTCAGCGCGCCTACGGATCTTGGAACCCGCCGCGCCGGAATGTGAGCACCAGCGTATCTCGGTAGCCGCTGCTTGCTGCTTCCGGCCCGGACTCCGCGTGGATGGGGTCGATGGGCTGGATGGGCGTGCTCTCGTGGATGACGCGCTCGTCGTCGAGCAGCATGATGGAGAACGGCTCGCTGAGCGTGAAGCGTAGGCCGTCGGGCCGGTGGGCGGCGAATACGCGCGTCTCGCCGCCGCGCACCTGATTGCGTGCGATCAGAATCAGCGCCACGAAGTCTACGCCGTCGCGATGGGCGCCTTCTGGCGTGGGGCGCCCAATGCCTTCGCTGGCATCAATGCGAAACTGGTGGGCCTCTACAAACCAGGGCCGGCTCGGACGCACCTGGCCGAACAGTGCGCCAAGCCCGACCAGAAGTCGCGACCAGCCCGGCCAAGCCGCGGTCTGAGGCTCAATTGGAGCAAACCAACGCTCCATGCCGCCGTGGAGTGCGTTGTAGTGCGTCGACTGAAAGTGAGCGCGCGGGGCGACGGCCTCACAATGCTCGCCGTCCACGATGAAGGAGCCATGCCTGCGACTGCGGTAGCGCCCGCCGTCTTTGAGGTACGGGTCGAGCGGCATGTCGTCCCAGGCCCGCGCCAGGGTCGCAAGTTCGCCGGGGCCGGCCTGACACAAGCTCTGCACCCACTGGGCACCCGCCACTGCGTAACCTTGTGCCGTCAGCGTGGGCTGAATGGCTTCGGGTAGAGACAGCGGGGGCGCAAACTCCATGATCGACATCGGTGTTGCAGCGTAGAACGACGCGAGGCGTTCGTCTTGTCGCTGCGTGACGGGCGCGCTCAGAATCTGCTAGCTGACTTTTTTCGGCTGCTCACCCACCTGCATGGCCCAGAGGTGTGCATAGCGTCCCTGCTTCGACACCAGAGCATCGTGCGTGCCCATCTCCACGATGCGCCCGGCTTCCAGTACGAAGATGGCGTCCGCGGCGCGGATGGTGGAGAGCCTGTGGGCGACCGCAAGCACCGTACGCCCGCGGCTGAGGCGTGTGATAGAGCGTTGAATCGCGGCTTCGGTGTCGTTGTCGACGGCGGAAGTGGCTTCGTCGAGAATCAGGATGGCAGGGTCCTTGAGCACCGCGCGCGCGATGGACAGACGCTGGCGCTGTCCGCCGGAAAGCGTGGAACCAAAGTCGCCCACCAGCGTGTCGTAGCCCCTGGGTAAGGTCTGCACGAAGTCGTGCAGCTCGCCTGCGACGGCGGCAGCAATGACTTGCTCACGCGTCGCATTCGGGGAGCCGAGGGCAATGTTCTCGTGGATCGTGCCGTGGAATAAGAACGCTTCTTGGCTCACCCAGGCGATGTTGCGGCGCAGCTCATCGATTTTGATGCGAGCGATGGGTTTGCCGGCGATGCGCACCTCGCCGATTTTGGGCTCGTAGAAACGCAGTAGCATCTTCACCAGCGTGCTCTTACCGGAACCCGTGGAGCCCACAAGTCCGATGAAGCTCCCGCCGGGAATGTGCAGTGTAATGTCGTCGAGAACCTTACTGTCTGTGTAGCCGAAACTCACGTGGTCGTACGCGATGTCGCCGCGGAAGGCCGCGCTGTCAACGGTCTCGCCTGCATCGGCGGGTTCGCGATCGAGCGAGAGCAGACCGAGCAAGCGCTCTACCGAGGCCATGCTGCGCTGGTACAAGTCCACCGTCTCGCCCAGGCGCGTGAAGGGCCACAAGAGACGCTGCGTCAGGAACACCAGCACGCTGTAGGCGCCGACCGCGAGGCTGCCGTCGAGCGCACGGAAACCGCCGAAAACCAGGGTCACCACGAAGCCCGACAACACCGCCATGCGGATCAGCGGCACGAAGGCCGAAGACAGCTTGATGGCAGATTGATTGGCGCTCTCGTAGTCGCGGCTCGCCTGCTCGAGCGCGCCGCGCGCCTGGGGCTGCGCCGTGTAGGCCTTGATGGTGGCGATGCCGTGCAATTGTGACGTGAGACGCGCCCCGAGCTTGCCTGCGCTCTCACGCACTCGCCCGTAACGGGCCGCCAACCCGCGCTGAAACCACATCGCGACCAGCACGATGATGGGGATGGGTAGCATGGCGAACACGGCGATGGTCGGCGAGAGAATGAAAAAGACGATGCTGACCAACAAGGTCGACGTGACCACGTGAATGATCGCCACAAGGCCATCGTTGAGGAAGCGTTCCAGTTGGTTTACGTCTTCAGTCAGGATGGTCTGCAGCTCGCCCTGACGCCTCCTTTCGAGCTCCGACATCCGCAAGTGCTGCACGTGATCGTACACATCGGAGCGCACCTTGTTTTGCAGCGCCTGCGCGAGATTGCGCCACTCCACGCCGTACAGGTACTGAAACAGCGACTCGCCGCCCCAGATCAACACCGTGACCACACCCAGCACCACCAGCTGCTGTTCGAGCGACGTCGCTCCGAGCTGTGCCAAGAAGCTATCGTCGCGCTTGACCACCACATCGACCGCGACACCGATCAAGATCTCAGGCGCGATATCGAAGACCTTGTTGACGACCGCGTACACCGTTCCAAGCACGTAGCGGCTCTTGAACTCGCGGCTGTAAGCAAGGAAACGTCGAAGCGAAGACATGCGCAAAAAACCTTTCGTGCTCTCCAGGACGCCGGGGCGCCCACAAAGCGCGCCTAGGGCGTATGTCTCCTAAGTGGGGGGAGGTGCAAGTCGAAGGGGGGAGGGGACTGCCGCGCGCGGCCCGTGTCCTGCTGGTTGCCTCCGACAACTATCCTGACGCTGGGGGCGACCGAATCGATCATCGACAGCGCAATTTCTGGGGCGGCATAGAGAGGCCGGCTGAATATGCGCCCGCGTCGAGAATCACCGGGATGTTGCAACCCGTGATCGGGCAGCGCTGCTCATGGACCTGCAGAAGTTGTGCCCTGAAGGCCACTTGACCTGGCCGGGCCAAACGTTCGACGAGTTCCCGGTACATCTGAGTGTCGTTTGGGGTCGGCGCCGCTTGGTGCGCAGCACGCCCGGGGCTTCTCCAGCCCTCGGCAAGGATGCGAATGGTATCGAGCACCGAGCCTGCCGATTCTGC
>CAZEWA010000037.1:17001-19117 GCA_964515685.1 uncultured Polyangiales bacterium
TTTGGGCGACTTCGATGACCCAGCCGGCTCCCTTGGTCAGCGTTCAGCGCGCTCGATGTGCAGCCTGCGAGCGAGCGTGAACTGCGGGGCCGAGCCGAACCATAGTGAAGCCGCTTCCGGTGATTGGATGAGCCGATGGAGTTCTCGTCGAAATCCCTGAAACCAACGCAGTGAGGGAGCTTGGACATCCGCTTGATCGTATCAAGACGTTGAAGTCTGCAGACGTGGTGTTTTGCTGGCGCTCGCGATTCGGTGTGTCTTCTCGTGTGGGTGTGTGGTCGCGATATCTGAGCGCGGTGGGCGTGGTGTTGGTTGCGCGCGGCAGGCATTGGCGTCAGCCACAAAACCCGTCCCAACCCTAGGTCTTCGGCGGCGCCTGCTTGGCCAATTCGCCTGCTGACGTCCGACGACCCGATACGGATTGACAGTTGAGGTACGTTGATTGACCGAAACCCCCATGCGAGAAGTCGGGTAAGCCGCGCGGGAAAAATTACTGGGAGTATGAAGCGGGTTGGGGTGATGTCTGGCGGTGCCGTCTGGGTTCTTGCGGTCTTCGTGGATTGCAGAAGACGTCACGTAAACATTTGTGCCCATCTCGGGAGCACTCGGAAAACGCTCGCTGTTTGCGATGCTCGTTCCGTTCTGACCTAAACCAGGTATATGCTATGTGCCTCTTTCCCCGCAGGCCCATGCTCCATCGCCAAAGTCTTCTTCTTGTCGTCCTCCCATTCCTCTTGAGTGCTTGCAGTCCGATTCGCTCGAGTTCGGTGCGGACGGGCACTGCGGTTGCGGCCTATCAAGGGGTGGTGCAGGTTCGCGCGCTGGGTGTACCGGACGCGCCGGAGCTTGGGCTTGTGCAGGTGTCAGGTCCGGTGGGCATCGACGAGTTGATGCCGGAATTTTCGAAGCGCGTGGCAGAGCTGGGCGGGAACCTGGGTTTGCTAGATTCGGTGAAGAGCGCGTTTGAGATGGTAAGTCAGATGGAGTCCTATTCGTACAGCTGCGGCGATTCGAAGACGCCCAGGACTTGCACGGGCACACGCTACGTCACGCGGGAAGTGATGACGGTGCAGTTATTGGGGCGCGCGTTTAGGATGTAAGGAGTTTCGCGATGAACGTTCGGCTTGGGTTCGTCCTCTGTGTATTAGCGCTCTCAGGTTGTGGTCGCGTCCAGAATCACCATGTGCTCACAGGCGCGCCGCGTGCAGCCAGCGCGGGTGACGTGCGCGTGCTGATGGAGAACGCACCGGTCCCTGAGGGATTTGTGGAAGTCGCCATCGTGCAGTCGGTGGGGAGCGGCTTTAAGGCGGAGCTCGCACCGGTAATTTCAGGCCTCAAAGAACAGGCGCAGAAGCTCGGCTGTAATGCCGTCGTGCGCGTGCGTGTCGATCAGGGCGCATCGCTTGCGACTGCGGTGGGCGTGGCAGGCGTCTTACCCTAGAGCACCGAACGGCTTGCGCGCACGCCCTTGTTACTTCGCTCGACTCGCTGCGCGGAAAACTCAGCGGCGGTAGGTCGCAGACAGTGCGGCCATGATCATGTCGATCTGGTAGTTGCCCGCATTGGGTGCTCCAGCGCCGATTTCCTTGCCACAGGTCAGGTAGTAGGCGGCGAAATCGACGCTGAGCGATTCGAGTGCCTGCACGCCGACGCCCGCATGGATGGAATGCAGCAGCGCAGGAGGCAGTCCGATAAAGCTCGCGTTCTTGTTCGGAACCGAGGAGTTGGCGACCGCGTAACCGAGACGCAGGCTCAGCATCTCGATCGCGCGATATTCTGCACCGAGCGAGGCACCGTAGGAGTTCTTCCAGCTTTGGTCGATGGTGACCTTCTGGTCGCCTGCCGGCGTCTCGGTGACGATCTCCTGACGCTTGTTGGAGTTTGCGTACAGCAGCGCCTTGAGGTCGAGTGCGAGCAGAAGCTTGTTCTCGATCACCTCGTAGGAGCCGCCCAGGCGCATGGCATGGGGCGCTGCCACGTCAGACGTTGTGTTGAGGTTCAGGGCAGGCATCGCGGGTACCGTCATTTTGGTCTTGCCCTCGAGCTCCGTCTTTACCTTCGAGGTGTAGGTGAAGCCGAGCTGCAAGGGTTTGATGGGCTGATAGTGCACGCCCAC
>CAZEWA010000037.1:19217-34717 GCA_964515685.1 uncultured Polyangiales bacterium
GAGGCCTTGATGTCCGTGCCACCTGCGGCCTGCACATTCTTGTAGACCGAAGAGACACCGAGCGTGGGGCTCACCGCCAACGCCACTACCACGCGTTCGTGTACGCGGTAGGCGGCGCCTGCAAAGAAGAAGGGGATGAAGGCAGGCTCGGCCTTGAGCTCGATACCAGGCGCGAGTGGAGCCTTTTGCCAGAGCAGCCCGGGTTGGAACGTGACGTTGGCAGCCAAGGTGTCTACGCCTTGCAGCGCGCCCGGGTTGAGCACTGCGGCGGCGGCGTTGTGCATGAACGAGGTACCTGTCCCACCCATGCCTACGCTGCGTGCATCATGGGCTGCAGGAAACTCCGTGGTCGCATGGGCCGTTGTCGCGCCGTGCGCGAGTACACCCGCAAAAAGACCCCCAAAAAAGCGCTTTGCAAACAAACTTCTACCTGACATTCGCCCCCACGGTTCGGGTGAAAAAGGCGTTCCGAAAAAACTGAGTAAGCCCCGCAAGAGCGCGCTGCGCCTCACAAAGAACGCCGTGATTTCACCCCGTGAGCGAAATTCTACCGAAGGCGTTCATGCAATGTCCATTGCTGTTCCTGCAAGGGACGCAGGTTTATTGCAACGCGGCAGCAGCTTTACTTGCGTGGGCAAGGTGTGTACCTCAGCGGCACGGAGAGTATGCACCGACAACCTGCGATGAAAAGAGCAGACCGCGATGCGCTTGGACAAGCGCTGGAGCCCCATGTCCGTGCACACCTGCGGCCTCCTTATTGGAGGACGGTTGAGCGAATGGGGCTGGCCAGGAGTGTTCCTGGGCGTACACCTTGTCTCCTGAATGCTGCTGGAGCAGCGGCGAGACCTCACAGCGATCCGTGACATTTGAGCGCGACGCTCTGCAATGCCGCTAAAAGCCTTTGTGCGCAAACGCGGCACGCCCTTCGCATTGGCGCAGCGGATGCGAGTCAGTTTGCTCAAGCCTATCCTCGACGCTTACCTGCCCCTGTGGGCCGAACATGAGCGTGTAGCCCATCAACAGGATGCCCGTCGCTTGCCGCGCGAGAGCGTGCATGCCTTTCGGATCTCAGGGCTGTTGCTTTCGCCCATCCCCATCGCGCTTGGGGGCCTCGGGGCTGATCTCTGGGATACTTGTGAAGGGCTGCGTGAGCTCGCGCGCGCAGCGCCGTCGACCGCGCTGTGTCTCGCGATGCCGCTCGGCAACGCAGCCAATACACGCATTGCGGACGCTGCGGTGGCGCCCGACAAGCGTAAAGCCCTCGCGGTGGGGCGGACATGGATCGCCGAGAAGTGTCGGGAGGGGGCGATTCTTGCGGTCGCGAACTCTGAACCGGGTGCAGGGGGCGACCTCCACGCTACCAAAACGCGGGCCGTTCGCCGTGCTGAGCATATCTATCTCACAGGCAAAAAGAGCTTTGCCACGCTCGGTCCCGATGCCGACTACTTTTTGTGCAGTGCGCGCACGGAGGCCGACACGGTCGATGCCTTCTTCGTCGCCAGGCAGCAAAAAGGCGTGCAGGTGCTCAAGGATTGGAACGCGCTCGGCATGCGTGCGACCGCAAGCGTAGGCCTGGTGCTGGAGAACGCGCGTACGGAATCGGTGTTCGTGTATGAAGGCGCCATCGACGCTGTGAGTGCACGTCACTGGTCCACGCTGCTGATAGCTTCCGTGTTCGTGGGCATCGGTGAGGGCGCGCTGCAGAACGCTGTGCAGACAGCTGACAAGAAGTCTGCCTACGTGCGCACCACGCTCGCGGAGTGTGCGCTGCGACTCGACGCGGCACGCGGCTTTGTAGAGACTCTAGCGCAGACAGAGAGTATTCCGTGTACGCCGCAGTACCTCGAGCGCTGTCGCAGGGCCAAGACCTTTGCTGCGCAGACCAGTCTCGAGAGCGCGACGCGGGCGCTCACGGTTTGCGGTGGGCGGGCCTATCGTCCGGATCATCCCACGGCGCGCCTATGGCTCGACGCCGCAGCAGGTCCGCTGTTACGGCCGCCTTTGCCGCAAGCGCTCGATGCCATCGCTGCGCAACTGCTGGACTGAGCCGCGTCCATCACGCGGCTCGGCACAGGGCGAATGTCGATGGCGTGCACAAAGAACCACTCTTGGGTCTCAGTGTCGTGATAGTGGGCGTAGCTTGGGCTGGGCTCCATGGCACTTTGACTCGTTTTTTAGGCCGCCCGCTTCCTTTGCTTTTGCTCGAGCTCGCGGACGAGCGGCAACACGCGCTGGCCGAAGTACGTGACTTCTTCCTGGAAGTGCAAGAATGCGCTGAGGATCAAGTCGACCCCAACAGCCTTGTAGGCGACGATGCGCTCGGCGATCTGTTCGGGCGTACCGATGAGATTCGCGCGGAAGCCATCGTTGTATTGCACGAGGTCTTCAAAGCTGGAGGTCGCCCAATTGCCCTGGCCTTCAGGCGAGGCCCTGCCTGCCTGCTTCACGGCGTCGCCAAACGCGTGCACTGCTTCGCGGTCTGCGTGGGCGATGATGTCTTGCAGCACAGTCTTGGCTTCTTCCTCGGTGTCACGGGCAATGATGAAGGCGTTCATGCCGATCTTGGGCGGTGTGCGTCCGAGCTCTCTGGCCTTCTTCTGAATGTCGTCGATCTGTGCCTTCACACCTTCGAGTGTATTGCCGTTGGTGAAGTACCAGTCAGACACGCGCGCGGCCATGTCACGCGCGGCGCGCGAGCTGCCGCCCTGAAAGATTTCGGGATGGGGCTGCTGCACCGGCTTCGGTCTGAGCGTGTAGTTGCGAAAGCGGTAGAAGTCGCCTTGGAACGTGAAGTCGTCTTCGGTCCAGATCCCGCGCAGGGCCCGGATGAACTCTTCCGATCTGCGGTAACGCTCGTCGTGCTCGAGCCAGTGCTCACCGATGGCCTGGAATTCGCCCTTGAACCAGCCGCTCACCAAGTTGATGGCGACGCGTCCATTGCTGATATGGTCGATGGTGGCAAGTTGCTTGGCCACGACCGCGGGACTCCAGGGGCCAGGCAAGATGGCGGCGATGACTTTGAGTCGCGTGGTGGCGTGCAGCAGCGCTTGGCTGAACGAAACCGACTCGTGCTGGTACTCAGCGCCGTAGCCTGCAGTGAAGCGGATCTGGCTCAGGGCGTACTCGAAGCCGTGTTCTTCTGCGAGTTGGGCAAGCTTGATGTTGTAGTCGAGCGACCAATCGGTGCGCTGCGGAATCTTACTGACGACCAAGCCACCGCTGACGTTGGGCACCCAGTAGGCAAACTTCGTAGCTTCATGTTCTTCAGCGGGATTCGTTTGACTCATCGTCTATCTCCAGTGGTTGGATGCAATGCAACCTGCGTGCCGGATACGCTGCCGGTCTGAGTGAGGGATCGCGCTCTTGAATCTTTATCCGAGGGTCTTGGGCGGTGTTCGATTGCTGCTGGAGCATCAGCGCGCATGCAGTGCGGCATCGCGGCCCGCATTACGAATAGAAGCTCGGCGTAGGTGCAACGCCTGTGAGCTCGAACTCGCCGAGCTCGCGCAGCTTGTGGTCCACGGGATCGTGCAGCGTGTGCACGCGCAGATTCCGCCAATACCGGTCGAGGGCTTCATGGCGAAACGTGGAGCGCGGCCCGAGCAATTCGAAGATGCCCTGGGTTATGGCGAGACCTGCGGCAGTGGCCGAGCTCTTGGCGCGCGCCACATGCAGGGCAACGAGACCACGTTGTGGAGCTTCGAGCGGCACTTCCTGTTCGAGTGCCGCATCGAGCGCATTTCGTGCTCGTTCTCCGAACATCCTCGCGCCTTCGAGTGCCAGCGACAGCTCGCCTGCGCGGAGCAGCACGTACGGATCTTCGGTGCGCGCATCCGGGTGAGAGCGATGGCGATCTTTAGCCTCACGGAACGCGCCTTCGGCGATGCCCAAATAAACGTGCGCGAGAATCGCCTGCGCGAGGCATGGCCGCAATGCTGCGCGCGGTGTGCCCAAGGGCCCTGGACTGCGCAGAATCTCGGCTTCGTGTGCATGCACGCCCGTGAACGTCACGGTGCCGCTGTCGGTCTGGCGCTGGCCGAACGCATCCCAATCGGCCAAGGTCTCAAGACCCTTACGACGCGTCGGGATCGCCAGCACCACGAGCTTTTCGTGCTCGTCGAGCGCCGAGATAAGCAACCTGTCTGAGTCTCTCGCTCCAGAGCAGAAGCTCTTGGTGCCGTGGATCTCGTAGCCATCGCCAGTGCGAGAGATCCGCGTACGCGGGTCCTTCGGGTTGAGCGCGTTGCCCCAGAACAGTTGCTCGCGCACGGTCTCGCGAAATGCGCTCTGCCACTGAAGCTCACTGCCGAAGAGGCGCAGCGAAGCCAGCATCAGGTGGTGGAAGGCAAACACGTGGGCCAGGGCCGGATCGACCTGAGCTACGCGCTGCACGACGGAGAGTAGGGTGCCAAAGCTTGCGCCCGTGCCGCCAAACTCCTTGTCGATGGTGAGGCTCAATAGTCCGCTTTTGCGAATCAATCCGCGTTCGTATTCAGGCGTGCCGCCTTGGACATCACGTTGCTTTACCGTTTCGGCGAGGTCACGCGTAAGCTGTTCGAGTGCGCCGTCCCAGGCATTCGTCTGCTGCGCGCTTGGTTGTGGGTTCCGTGGCTGCATGCACGCGCAGGCTGCATGAGTCGTACCAGGACGGGTAAGGGGAGGTTACTGGCTGCTCCATTCAGGGCCTCCATGAAGGCGCGTTTGCGCGCACATGGCTCGGCCCGGCTTTTGCTGAGGGCTTTCCGCTTTCCGTGTCTCAAGCAAGAGGAATGGGCGATGGATCTGTTTTGGTTTCTTCCTACCCACGGAGATGGGCGCTATCTCGGCACTGCTGCCGGCTCGCGGGTGGTCAATCTTTCGTATCTCACGCAGGTGGCCAAGGCGGCCGACGATGTGGGATTCAGCGGAGTGCTCTTGCCCACTGGCCGTTCCTGTGAGGACGCGTGGGTGGTGGCTTCAAGCCTTCTGTCTGCGACGCGCAGGCTCAAATTCTTGGTGGCCCTGAGGCCGTCCGTGATAGCCCCCGCTGTGGCCGCGCGGATGACGGCGACGCTCGATCGTTTGTCAGAGGGGCGCTTGCTGCTCAACGTTGTGACCGGAGGCGATCCTGACGAGGCGCGCGGCGACGGCATCTTCCTGACGCACGATGAACGCTACCAGGCGACCGACGAGTTTTTGAGCGTCTTTACCAAGCTCATGCGTGGGGAGAGCGTGGATTTTCAGGGGCGACACGTGCAGCTCAAGGGCGGCAAGATTTTGTATCCACCTGTCCAAACACCGCACCCGCCGCTGTGGTTTGGCGGTTCATCGAAAGCTGCCCACGAGCTTGCAGCCAAGCACGTAGACGTCTACCTAACCTGGGGTGAGCCCCCAGCCAGCGTGGCGGAAAAGATTGCGGACATGCGCGCGCAGGCCGCACGCTCTGGACGCAGATTGCGCTTTGGCATCCGGCTTCACGTGATCGTCCGCAAGACGAATGACGAGGCCTGGGCTGCAGCCGACGACCTTATCAGTCATCTCGACGAGGACGCCATCTCGCGTGCGCAGGCTTCGTTTGCGCGCTTCGATTCGGAGGGGCAGCGGCGCATGTCGGCGCTGCACGGTGGGCGCCGCGACAAGCTCGAAATAAGCCCCAATCTGTGGGCCGGCGTGGGCCTCGCGCGCGGGGGTGCAGGCACGGCGCTGGTAGGAGATCCTGATACCGTGGCGGAGCGCTTGCGGGAATATGAGGCGCTCGGCATCGAGACGGCGATCCTCTCGGGCTATCCGCACCTCGAAGAAGCGCATCGCGTGGCAGAGCTTTTGTTCCCCAAGCTGAACTTTGCGCAGCGCAAGATCGAGGGCAATCTCACGGGCCCCTTCGGTGAGATCTTGGCAAACGACATCTTACCCACTCGTGCGGTAAGTACTTCGTAAGGCCTGAGGCGCGCGCGCTGCGCGCCGTCTAACATGCGATCAGCGGTAGAGCGAAAACTCGGGACCACGCCCGTTGAGCAGGAAATCGCCCACTTCGCGCGCCTTGTAAGCGACCGGGTCGTGCACGGTGTGTGTGCGTACGTTACGCCAGTGGCGGTCGAAGCCGTAGGCCGTAGTGGTCGCGCGTGCTCCCTGGATTTCGAACAGGCGACTGGTCGCGTCGAGGGCCACCTTGGTCGTGAAGTACTTGGCTTCGTACACAGCGACCGCGGCTTCAGCACGTTGTTGGGGCGTCAGGCTGGGGCCGACATCGATGGCATATTGGAGTGCGTCGCCCGCGCGGTCCGCGAGCAGAGCCGCGGCGCGTATCTCGCTTTGCAGCTCGCCCACGGTTTGCTGGATGTACAGGTCGTCCGTTGCGCGCTCGACGCCTGCGGTCTCCCACGGCGTGCCGTGCTTGCGCGTCCAGGCGATGGCTTCTTCGAGCGCGCCCTCGGCGGTGCCGATGTAGAAGTTTACGAACGCGAGCTGCCAGTGCGGCGTCACCAGCGTTTCGTGAGGCGTAAAAGCGTGACCCACTGCGGGATCGCCGAGCGCTTCCGAAGGCTCCACGCGCACGTTGTTGAACTCGATGCCACCCGAGTCGGTGAGGCGCTGGCCGATGTTGTCCCAGTTGTTCAGGGGCTTGATGCCAGCTCGGCTACCGGGAATCGAGACGAGCTGCAGGCGGCCTTCGTAGAGCGTGGTCACCGAGAGCTGATCGCCCACGCTTGCGCCGCTGGCAAAGGTGCGCTGACCGTTGACGCGGAAGCCGTCGCCGTCACGCGAGAGCTCGAGATGGGAGCCACCGCGCGGGTTTTGCACGCCGCCCCAAAAAGTCTTTTCCTTGGCGTTCTTTTGCGACAGCGCATCGGCCTGGGCCTTGGTGCCGAACAGGTGCGGGATGCGAGTCTGGGCGTAGTGATAGCCGATGAGATGAGCGATAGACGTGTCGCCGCGCGCTAGACGCCGGGTCACGAGCGAGGCCTGGGCGTAGTTGAGTCCCTTGCCGCCGTACTGCACGGGCTCTTGCACATGAAGCAGGTCGTTCTTGCGTAGAAGTTCGACCTCTGCGCGCGGCGCCTGATTGGCACGGTCGCGCAGTGCTGCGTCGGCGCGAAGCTGCTCCGCGACCGAATCCGCGACTCGCAGAACTTGGTCGACGACTTCCTGGGACGCGCCACTTGCCTTGGGCTGTGCCTGCTCACTGACTCTCGACATGGAAAGATCCTTCCTTGAAGTCCCTTTTGCGCCACTAGGGCGCGGTGTCGGGAGTGCTTTGCAAGAAGTGGGGCAACTTCGTTGGCCGGTTTCTCACGCCTCGAAAATGGCTATGAACCGCGTGTTTTGAGAGCAACCCGTGGCGCCTCGTGCTTGACGTCTTGTGGGCGCGCTGCTGTCTACGTGCTGCTAGGGCAGCACGGCGCGTTCCGCATGGGCGCGTGGTCGCCAGCAGGCATCGGCCACGGAGATGGCGCGCGGGATCATGCGCAAGTCGTGCAGCTTATTCGCGATGCGCTGCTGGGAGTCGAGCAGCTCGGGCGTGACGGGACCTGTGCCGCGGTAGCGTCGCAGGGCGAGCGCGAGCCCTTCTGAGGGCAAATCAAGTTCTACTGCGAGCTCACGCGCGGCGCTGTCAGGACTTTGTTGCGCTTGGTAGCCTGCCAAGGTGACGTGCTCCATCAGCGTGTGCACGATGTTCGGCTGGGCGTCGGCAAACTCGCGGCGCGCGACATAGTAGGCCGCGTTGGAGGTCAGACCGAACGCGTCGCGCAGTACGCGCGTGGGCGTGCTCTGTTGGACGGAAGCAAGCAGCGGGTCCCAGATGCCCCAGGCGTCGACTTCGCGCTGCAAAAACGCGCGTTGTGCCTTCTCAGGCGCGCAAAAGGTAAGCTCGAGGGCGGTGTAGTCCAGATTTGCTTCCTCGAGCGCGCGGATCAGGAGATAATGGACGTTTGCCCCGGCGCTGAGCGCCACGCGCTTGCCGCGTAGGTCTCCGATGGAGCGAATCTGCGAGTCCTGATGCACGATGATGGCTTCGGCATCGGGCGCGGGAGCTTCGGCGGCCACGTACACGAAGGGAACTTGCGCAGCTTGCGCGGACACTGGCGGCAGTTCGCCCACCACGCCGATGTCGAGTCTGTCATCTTCGAGCGCCGCGAGCAGCTCGGGGCCAGCTGGATACTCGAGCCACTCGATCGAGATGCCGCGCTGGGCCAGGTCGGCCTCGAGGCGGCCCTGGGCTTTGACCAGCAGCAAAATCCCAAAGCGTTGAAAGCCTACTCGCACACGCGTGCGCACGGGCTCGAGGCTGGTACCCGAAGCGCGAGGCACGGCGCGGCGAAGGGGAGGCAGGTGGCCGTGCTGGGCCAAGCGCCCGCGCACGATATTGCGGCTGATGCCGAGTAGGCGCGCGGTTTGGAGCTGGTTGTTGTCGCAATAGGCGTAGGCCGTGCGAAACACGAGATCCTCGATGCGCTCGTACAGGTCGGGATGCTCGCGCTCGAACATGACGCGCAGGGCGTTGGCGAGACCTTCTTCGTCGGAGGTTGCCGTGTGGGCGCTGGGCGTACTTGGTTCGATTGCGGCCGGTATCACCGAGGGCGTCTTGCGACGTGTGGGCGTGATGTGCAGATGGTCTGCTTCGATGACATCGGTGCGGCAGACCAGGGTCGCATGATGGATGACATTCTCGAGCTCTCGGATATTGCCCGGCCAAACATGCTCGAGCAGTCGCTCCAACGCGCTGGGAGAGATGGACATCGCAGGCTTACCGAGTCTGCGTGCGTAGAGCTCGGCGAAGTAGCTGGAGAGGGGTAGTAAGTCTCCCGGTCGTTCGCGCAAAGGCAAGAGCCGCAGCGTGGTGACATTGAGGCGGTAGAAAAGGTCTTCGCGAAAGTGCCCGGCGTCGATGGCCTGCTCGAGGTCCACATTGGTGGCTGCCACCAAGCGTACGTTGATGGCGAGCGGCTGGCGCGAGCCGATGCGCACGACCTCCGACTCTTGCAGCACGCGCAGCAACTTGACTTGAATCGACATCGGCAGGTCGCCGACTTCATCGAGAAATAGCGTTCCACCATGAGCCGCTTCGAACCAGCCGGCCTTGGCGCGGTCTGCGCCCGTGAAGGCGCCGCGCTCGTGGCCAAACAGCTCGCTCTCCACCAAGGTCTCTGAGAACGCCGCGCAGTTCACGGCGGCGAACGTGCTCTTGGCCCGCAGGCTGAGCTCGTGGATATGCCGCGCGACGATCTCCTTGCCCGTGCCGGTCTCGCCCGTGATGAGCACGGTGGCGGAGCTCGGAGCGACTTGCTGGATGCGCCTCAGGAGTTCTTGAGAGCGTGGGTCCTCGAAGACAAGCGCCTTGGCGCGGACGGTGTGGACGACTTGGTTTTCATGCGGGAGTGTGAGAATGGGCATGGCGCCTCCACGAGCTCGCCGGCACGCCACCACGCACGCCGCGAAAGGGCACGCGCGCGAACCCTTGGCCTCAAGCCAGGGGCAGTGGCAGCACAGGGGCAAGACCTTGCGTGCTGTGCAAGACGTGAGCCGTAGTCGGAGGCACCACTAAATCGCCGGAAATATAACGCTTTATGCGAATTGCTCGCTTCCGGCTAGCCTTGCCTGATCATGGCCTGCCGTCTCATTTCGAGGCCCGACCATGGAGAGGCCTACGGCGGAATCACGCGCGCGGGCCGCGTCATCACGCGGAGCCTCCACTGGCGGCAGCCGTTCTTCGTCACCTTTCGCAACACGCTTTGCGTGCTGCAGCAAAACATCATGGCCGAGTTCACTTTGCTTGGTCTTGAGGTAGCTGAGGTTGTGCTCGTTGGCCTGGCTTGGCAGCCTGACTCTGCGTGTGATGGTGACGCCGTAGGTCTCGAGGCTCGCAAATTTCTCGGGGTTGTTGCTGATGAGGCGCACGCTGCGCAGACCGAGGTCGCGCAACACATGGGCTGCGGCATCGTAGCGGCGGTTATCCACCGGGAAGCCGAGGGCGAGGTTGGCTTGTACGGTGTCGTTGCCTTGATCTTGCAAAGCGTAGGCGCGCAGCTTGTTGCCAAGCCCGATGCCGCGGCCTTCGTGGCCTCGCAAGTACACGAGCACGCCCTGGCCTGCACGCGCGATCAAAGCCAGCGAGTCTTCGAGTTGCCCGCGACAGTCGCAGCGTAGCGAGCCAAAGGCTTCGCTGGTGATGCACTCCGAGTGCACGCGCACGGGGACGTCGTCGGCACCTTGAACGTTGCCCATGAACAGTGCGACATGTTCCAGATCATCGAGTAGCGAGCGATACACACGCGTAGTAAAGGTGCCAAAGCGCGTGGGCAAGCGCGACTCGGAGACCGGTACCACCCAGCGCTCGGTCTTGCGCCGGTGGGTCACTAGGTCCGCGATGGTGGTGATGAGCAGCTGATGCTTTTCGGCGAAGCGCTGCAGGGCCGGCCGGCGCGCCATGCTGCCGTCGTCATCGACGATTTCGCACAGGACGCCGTGGGGCTTCATGCCGGCCAAGCGGGCGAGGTCCGACGCCGCCTCCGTGTGCCCCGAGCGTCGCAGCACACCACCCTCGCGTGCTCGCAGTGGAAACACGTGACCCGGTCGGCTGAAGTCCGCTGGACCCACATCCGGGTTGGCGAGTGCGCGGAGGGTGCGCGCTCTGTCCGCTGCGGAAATGCCCGTGGTGGTGCCGCGATTGTAGTCGACGCTGACCGTGAACGCGGTGCGGAACGAGTCCGTGTTTTCTGCGACCATCAGCGGCAAGCGCAGGGCGTCCACGCGCTCTGGGCTGAGCGCGGCACAGATGACGCCGCTGGTATGCCGCACCATGAAGGCCACCTTCTCGGCATTCGCCGCTTCGGCAGCGAAGATGAGGTCGCCTTCGTTCTCTCGGTCGGTATCGTCGACGACGATCACGGGTTCGCCACGCGAAATGGCGAGGATCGCATCTTGGGGGCTCGCGTAGCTCACAGCATTCTCCTCACGGCGCTCCACCTAACAGAGGCGGGGAGCGCTATGGACGCGCTATGAGCAGGACCCGTGCCAGCAAGCGGCGTGGGCGAAAAGTGCGGTTTGGCCGTGGTTCTGCGCGCCTTCGAATCCACGCAGGGTTCGCTCAAAGCGAGGAGTGCACATGCCACGGCAACAAGCTGCCCGTGAGGTGCTGCTCCTGCAGCAGCCAGCACATTTCACGAGTCTTGCCAGATTTCCCAGCTGGGCATGCTTGTTCACTGCGTCATGAGCGCGGTGTATCTGCGCTGCATTTCTTCAGGCGTGACTTCTTCGATGCTGTGGCCGATGTGCCATTCATGTCCGAACGGGTCGCGTACCGCCCCGGATCGCTCGCCGTAGAAGAAGTCTTCGGCTTTGCGTACCAGGGTGGCTCCGGCTTCCACGGCCCGCGCGATCAACGCGTCGGCATCGTCGACGTGGAGATGAATCGACATCGGGCCGCGGTTTGCATTGTCCGGGGCGCGCAAGCCGAGCTCGGGATACTCGTCGGAGAGCATCAACGTGGTGCCGCCCAGCAGGAGCTCCACGTGTCCAATGCGGCCACTCGGCTCGACCAGTCGGAACTTCTCCGTGGCCCCAAAGACGTGTTGGTAAAAGGCGATGGCGTCGGCTGCGCTCTTGACCCGCAGCGTGACGAAGAGTTCGTGAATCGACATAGGACGACCTTTCGGTGAGCGAATGGCGACAGTGTCCCGCACCCGGATCCACGCGTCTTGAATGAAATTGAACCAGCTAGCGCAGCGGCACGTGGTTTCCGCCCTGGGGCGCGAGGGCCAAGTAGTGCCCGGGCGTTACGCCTGCGAAATCCTTGAATTCGCGCGTAAAGTGGGCTTGATCGCTGTAGCCGGCGTATGTCGCCAGGGCGGCCAGGCCCAGGGTTTTCGGGGCTGAGACGAGGGCTACGGCCTGCTGGAAGCGCTGCACTTGGCAGTAGCGTTTCGGTGCGAGGCCCACCTGGCTGCGAAACAGGGTAAGGAAACGCCGATGGCTGTAGCCCACGTCGCGCACGACCTGGTCGATGCCAGCGCCTTGCTCAAACCGCAAGAGTGCATGTGCCACGGCGGGATGCAGCGGTTTTTGCTTCGAGAGCCTCGCCGTCAGGACGTGGGCCAAGCTCTGTTCGAACAGACGCAGCTTCTGTGCAGGAGAGCCGGCATTTTGCAGCCGGTCACGGAGCGTACGGGCAGCCGTTCCCCATAGATCTTCGAGTGGCGTATGCAGGTGGGCAAGCTCGCTTTCGTCGACGCCGAACAAGAGCCGCGCGGCACCTGGCAGCAGCATGGCGCCTACGGACTCGACCGAATGTGAGACCTCGCGCACGTAGTACTGCGCTCGCGGACCACCCACCAAGCTGTGACTCAGCGAGTGGCAGACTGGGTCCTCGAGATCTGCATGAATGCGCAGAGGGTGTTCGGACAGGCGCAAGACCAAATGCGCGTGGCCCGTGGGCAGGGACAGCTCTCGCTGTGCGCTCGACGAAGCTTGGCTGTGTGAGTGCCAAAGGGTACGCACGAAGGGTCGCAGTGCAGCGCCGGGCGTGTGCGTGGTCACAGACTTGGGCCCGCCTCGAGGACCCTCTCACCACCACCGCTATCGCCAAAGTGGTCGACCGCCAGCTTGAGCTCGTCTTCGGTCTTGCCTGGTCCCATTCGATACCTGTCGCTTCCTCGATGAAGGTGATGAGATCGATCATGCCGACCGAATCGATTGTTGTGCGTGAGTACGACCGTGTCCTACCCGGTCATTCATCCACCCCGTGTTTCAGACGGGTCGCAGTCTTTCCCATCCCAGATTTTACCTTTCCCCGAGTGAACCGTGATAGTTTCGGGGGTTACCGCATTACCGATGCCATTGCCGTGGCATTGGCCTTTTTCTGTCCGTCTTGGAGCCCGTAGATGTCCCGCACACTCCTCTCGGCTTTGTTCGTTCTTTCTCTCTCCATATTTGCAGGCTGCTCCGGAGGGGGAGCTTCGGGAACAGGGGGCGCCCTCGACGGCGGACCCTCCGAAGGCGACGGTGACAAGGGCGACGGTGATGGTGATACGGGCGACGGTGACAACGGCACCGGAGACGGTGACAACGGCGACGGCGATGACGGTCGCTGTGTCCCAAAGAGCTGTGCTCAATTAAAGAAGGACTGTGGTCCCACGGCAGATGGTTGCGGCAACATCATCGAGTGCGGAACCTGCGAAGATCCCCAGATCTGTGGCGGTGGCGGGAAGCCCAACGTCTGTGGCGGCGCCGACAAGTGTGTGCCCAAGACGTGTGCGGAGCTGGGCAAAAACTGCGGCTTCGTGGCCGACGGCTGTGGCAAGGCCATTGACTGTGGCGGTTGTGCGAAGGCCGGCGATATCTGCGGCTTCGGTGGCGTTCCGAACGTGTGCGGTCAGCCCCAGGAAGACCCGGTAAACTGTCCTGCACTCCAGACCTGCGAAGATGTCGGCGCGACCTGCGGCAAGGCGTCGAACGGCTGTGGCGGCGAGCTCAATTGTGGAAGTTGCACGCTGCCGGAGACTTGCGGTGGTGGCGGCGTCCCGAGTACGTGTGGTGCTGCGTCCTGTACGCCCCTGACCTGCGACAGCGTGGATCCTGACCACTGTGGCCCCATCAGCGATGGCTGCGGCGGCGAGCTTACCAATTGCGGCAAGACCTGTACGCAGCCTGATACCTGCGGCGGCGGCGGAGTGCCGAGCCGTTGTGGCTCGAGCCAGGGCAGCTGCACGCCACAGACGGCAGAAACGCTTTGCGGTGCCAATAGCTGTGGTCCGATTGCCGATGGTTGCGGCGACTCGGTCAACTGTGGCATCTGCACAGGCGGCAATACCTGCGGTGGTGGCGGTACGCCGAGCGAGTGTGGCGGCGCGCTTGATTGCACGCCCAAGACCTGCCAGAGCGAAAACAAAAACTGCGGCTTCATGAGTGACGGCTGCGGCGACGTCGTACAGTGCGGAACGTCTTGCACGACGCTCGGTGATACCTGCGGCGGCGGCGGAGTGGCCAACGTCTGTGGGCAACCAGAAGAAGACCCCGACAACTGTCCGGCGCTTCAGACCTGTGAGGATGTCGGTGCCGAGTGCGGTGCTGTCACCAACGGTTGTGGCGGAACCCAAACCTGTGCCGCCTGTCCCGCGGGACTTGTCTGCGGCGGTGGCGGTGTGGCCAACAAGTGCGGTCTCGCAACCTGTACGCGCCTTACGTGCAACGATTACGACCTCGATGTGTGCGGTACGCTCAGCGACGGCTGCGGTGGCGAACTCGAAGGCTGCGGCGTGATTTGCGTGGGCGAGGAGAGCTGCGGACGCGGTGGCGTGCCCAACAAGTGTGGCTCGAGCCCGAGTGCCTGCGTGCCCGAGGATAGAGCGGACTTGTGCACCGCGGGCGTCTGCGGCCCTGTGTCGGATGGCTGCGGGGACACGGTCGACTGCGGTGGCTGCACCGGTGGCAACACCTGCGGCGGCGGCGGCACGCCGAGTATGTGCGGCGGAGCTGTCGCGTGTACGCCGAAGGACTGCGCCACCGAGGGTAAGAACTGCGGCTTCATGAGCGACGGCTGCGGTGGCGTCGTGCAGTGCGGCACAACCTGCAGCGCGGCTGGCGACACCTGCGGTGGCGGTGGCGAGCCCAACGTCTGCGGCCACCCTGCGGAAGACCCGGACAACTGCCCAGCACTACGGAGCTGCGAAACTGCGGGTGCGCAGTGCGGCACCATCTCGAACGGCTGCGGTGGCTTCGTGAGCTGCGGCGGTTGCGACGACCCCAACGAGACGTGCGGCGGCGGCGGCGCGGCCAATCAGTGTGGCCAGGCGACCTGTGTGCCCCTCACGTGTGCTGCCTATCCGGGCAACGTGTGCGGTAAGCTCAGCGACGGCTGCGGCGGCGAGCTCACCACCTGCGGTGTGGTCTGCACCGGTGAAGAGACATGTGGTGGCGGCGGCACGCCCAGCCGGTGTGGCTCAACCCCGAGCTCGTGTGTGGCGAATATCCCGGCGGATGTGTGCACTGGTGCTGCCGCTTGCGGTCCGCGTCCAGATGGCTGCGGCGAAACGGTGAATTGCGGTGGTTGCGCCACGGGCACCACCTGCGGCGGCGGTGGCGTACCGGGTCAGTGCGGCGCGCCGGTGTGTCAGCCACGTACCTGCGCGAGCCTCGGCATGAACTGCGGCACCATCTTCGATGGCTGCGGCGGTACCGAGCTTTGCGGTACCTGTACCGGTGGCAACACCTGCGGCGGCGGCGGCGTGGCGGGCCAGTGCGGCGCGCCAAGCTGCACGCCGCGAAGCTGTGCGGCGCAGGGCATCAGCTGCGGTGCAGCGGGTGACGGCTGCGGCGGACTCATAGCCGACTGCGGCGCCTGCAATGCACCCGGCGAGAGCTGCGGTGGCGGCGACGTGCCGAGCCAGTGCGGCGCTCCCAACACGCCTCCCTGCGTGCCCGACGGCGAGAGCTGCGCAGCGCTCGGCTGGGCCTGCGGCACGGCCATCAACAGCTGCGGCCAGACCTACGATTGCGCGGCCGAAGGTCGCACCTGCGGTCCGTTC
>CAZEWA010000038.1:0-18528 GCA_964515685.1 uncultured Polyangiales bacterium
AGCCTGCGATCGTGAACAACGGAATCGTCACGAGCGTCGCAGAATCAGCAAATTTTTCGCTGAATACGTCGATTGCGACCGACGTGATGGTTCCGCCTGCATCGGTCCCGAACAAATACAAGGACACCGAGCCGAAGAGCAGGAACAGGGGCAAGCCGATCACAGCCAAGCCGATGAAGAGCAAAACGATAAGCAACGTCATGGCTCAGCCACCCTTCTTGTCGGCAGAAGAAATGTCGTGCGCGACCTCGTTCGCCACACCCGTAAGGCCGTGAGCCTCGGGGTCATCGTCGGTTTCACCACGCGCGAGCTTCATGAAATCGTAGATGCCGTTTCCGATCATGCGTACACACATGAAGATGAACATCACGGGTGAAATGAGCTGAAACACGGCGCCTGGCGTTTGAAACTGCAGCCCGAGCAGCTGTAAGAACGAGCGAATACCACAAAAAGCACCCTGACTTGCGCCGGACGCTTCCGCGAGTTCCGCCGCCGTGGCGTCGCAGACGTGGATGCTACCCCGCGTGCTGCTGAGCATTTCGAAGGCTGCCGACTTCTCGTCGCCGTTGATCAGCACGGCGCCCCAGAAGGCCCGCGCCAGAAAAAAGCAAATGACGCCGCCGATGATGCCAACGAGCGCGCGCATGAGGAGGCGAACCTTGGGCGGCGAGAGCAGGGGAACGGCGTCGATAGCGATGTGCTTGTCGCCGTGCACCGCGAGCGAAGCACCGAGGAACGCGAGCCAAAGCGTGCCCTTCGAGAGCACGAAATCAGCCCAATCGATGTAGCCCAACGCCGTGTTGGCCCAACCTAAACCAAGGTTGGTCAGGTTGCGCAAGAATGCCTGGGAAAAGGCCACAAAAATCATGAGCAGCAACATGGCAAAAGCCACCGCTGCTTCACCTCTGGCCAAGCCATCGTTAAAACGTTTCAACATCTCAGCCCTCCGATCCGAGCCAGGCGAGGAGGACAATCAATGCCACCGCACCAATGAACCAATAGAGCGGAACGAGGCCGTTGCCTTCGTCGCTCTCCTGCGCAGTGATCTGCGTCTCTGTCTTGTCTGTACTGTCTGTTTTGTCTGTTTCTTTAGGCGTGCTCGACACAACTTGCCCTTCTGGGCACGCATGCGTGCGTGCTCAGTGCGTTCGTTTTCTTTGCGTGGAAAGAAGAACGAAGCGGGTCAGTGGTCGCCGAGGTCATCCCGCATGCGCGGGATACGACGCCGAGTCAGGTGCGTACGCGAAGCAGGTGGATGGGCACACAGCCGGAAAGGCTGCGGGCGAGGCTCCACGGCTCGTTCGAAAGGACTGTGCACCCGGAGCGCCGGAGGGCGCGCCACCACGAGGTTCGGAACCTCGACCTTGACCTGCCGGCGCGGCTCACCCGCCGGCAGCACCGTGGAAGGTGCGGCGTCGATCGCGTGCTCTGTGTACTTGTGCGAGGCGTCCGTAGGCATCGCCCCGCAAAAAAGCGAGAACAACAACAGGGCGCGTAACACAAAGTGGAGCACGGCGGCGGATACTACATTCGAGGTCGCTGAGCATCAAGGCCCAGAATTGTCTACGTTCCTCGTAGTTGCCTGTCGCAATTTTAGTGACCTCAGTGGCCAACAACGCAGGCATCTCAGGAGCTCGCAGGCGCGCAACGCGGGCCCGGCACGCGCGAACTCTGGCCTTCGCCCTAAGAAGGTGTTCCACAGGAAGTGGCCCGCCTTCTTACGCGGGCTCGCTTTGCCGCGCAAAAGTGCGATGCACGGAGACGATGAGCCCGCCGAGTGCAAGTGAGCCCAAGGCCCACAAAAGCTCTTCACTCGAAGCCTGCGTGAACACCCAAAGACTCACCGCAGCGCCCAACCAGGGCACGGCGCGAGCAAGTAGCGATACTACGGCTGCCTTGCGGCGGCGCAAGACCATCACCGCGAGACATGTCGACAGGTACTGCACGGCCACCGACACATTCGACATGCCGAGCAGCGCACGATAGTCGAACGCAACCACTAGGCCCGAGACCAATACGAACGTGACAAGCACTGCCCGATGCGGCGAATCGAAGCGCGGATGCACGGCCGCGAGGCTTCGCGACAAGAGCCCGTCGGTCCCCATAGCGTAAAAATAGCGAGGTGTGCCGAGCGCACTGCCCGATACGAAGCCCATCGTAGACACGAGACCGCCAAGTAGCACGACCACGAGTAGCGCGGGTACCACTGCGAGCGCTGCATCGGCTAGCGGCGCTTCGCTCTCCTGGCCGAGTCCTGGATGCGAGAACACGAGCACGGTCTGCACGACGACGTAGACGAGCGACGCTGCGAGCAAGGAGCCCACAACCGCGCGTGGGATCGTGCGCTCAGGATTTTCGGTTTCCCCTGCGGGCACCGGGACCACTTCGAAACCTTGGGCCGCAAACAACGCGGTGAACGTGGCAGCTCCAATGCCGCCCATCCCTCCAGGTAGCGTGGCCGCTTCCACATGGTCGAAGCTCATGTGCGGCACGAGCGAAAAAACCAAGATGAACAGCACCGCAAACTTCGCGAATGTGAAGACGCGGATGGCGCGCGCACCGGGACGCGCCCCGCGATAGTTGAGTGCAGTGAATCCGAAAATGATGGCGAGTGCCGTGAGCTTGAGTCCGGTAGGCCCAGAGAGCTGCGGAACGAGCCGTGATGCGTACGCCGCCGCCGCAGAAGCCACCGCCGCGAACGAGAAAACGGCGTTGGCAAGGCACATGAAACCGACCCCAAAGCCCACACCGCTGCCGAAGGCTTCGCGGGCGTAGACGTAGGGGCCGCCTGTTCTGTCTACGTTGCCCGCAGCTTCCGCGTAGCAGAGCGCCACCGGCAGCAAGCCAAGGCCACAGAGCAAGAACGCGAGCGGCGAAAAAATACCCATTTCACGCGCTAGATCGTCGGGCAGCATGAAGATGCCGGAGCCCACGATAGCGTTCAGGCCGATACAGATAATGTCGAAGAAAGTGAGCGTACGGCGCACGGCTCAGCCGAGCTTCCGCATGCTTACCCGAGCTCCCCAGCCTTGGCCTTGACGAGCCACGGCACCACTTGCTCTTCGATGGCGGATACGGCTCGGCTCTTGAAAAGACGCAAAGGAAGCGGCACCTCCATGTCGATGCCGATTTCGTCTACCAACAGCTCAAGCTTGCCTGAAAGCCGGACGCCCTTGACCTTGAAGCGCACTTCAACGTGGTCGTCCCCCAGCCATTCTGCGGTGGTGTTGTATTCCGCGAAGCGCTCGCAATAGACATCCGCAAACTTGCGCACAGCCAACCGCAACTGCTCGGGTGTTAGGTCGTGCTTGATAACGTGCCTCACAAAAACCGCCTCCAGGACCCCACCCTAAACGGAGACATAGCAGCTCATGCCAGGCCAGGGAAAACCTAAAGCAAAAAGAGGAGACCACGGCCCCCATCCTTGCTGGCTCCCCCAACCCATCTGAGGAGCGAGACAAGGGCATCCGCCGCGGTTTTTGAGCGGTTCAGCGCGCTTGGTACAAGGAAAGCAAGCCGACGTACAAAAAGCCCACCATGAAGAGCACGAGGAACGGGATGCTCATCCACGCTCCCGTGTAGGCCGCGAGGCCGATGGTGAATACGAAGTACATGCCGAACGAGACCTCGAGCACCGTCGCGATGTTCTTGCCGGCCTTGTAGTTCACCTTCTTCTTCCAGTTGTCGCTATTCGCGGTAATGCCGTGCTTGGGCGTACGCACGAACTCCGCGTCGCTCGAGAAGAGGCCTTCGATAACCGCCAGTGCGTTGTTGAGGCTCAAGCCGATACCGAGCGCCATCATCAGCGGCAGACGCTTCGCAGCATCCCACCAGTTCTGGTAGAGGAAGTGGTGCGTGCTCAGGTAGAACAGAATGATCGAGCCCGATGTCGCCACGAAGAGCGGCACATCCAGCAGCAAAAGCTCAGGATTGTCGATCTTGCGGCGCAACAACATGTTGGGCAACTGCAGACACGCCAGCGCCACGAGGAACAGGTAAGCGAAGTTGTTCGTAAGATGGAAGACGGCTTCCATCTTGATGCGGAACGGAAGATCTGCTCGGAGCACCATGGGCAGAATCTTCTTGGTGGTCTGCGCTGAGCCCTTGGCCCAACGAAACTGCTGGCTCTTGAAGCTGTTCATCTCACAAGGCACTTCGGCGGGCGCCACGGCCTCAGGAACATAGACGAAGCGCCAGCCGCGAATCTGCGCACGGAACGACAGGTCCATGTCTTCAGTGATGGTGTCGTGCTGCCAGCCGCCTGCGTCGATGATGGCAGTCTTGCGCCAGATGCCCGCGGTGCCGTTGAAGTTGAAGAAACGGCCCGAGCGATTGCGCGCGATGTGTTCGATCACAAAGTGACCGTCGAGCATCAGTGCCTGGGCGCGGGTCAGCATGGAGTAGTTGCGGTTCAGGTGATCCCAGCGAGCCTGCACCATGCCCACCTTGGGATCCGTGAAGTGATGGATCAGGTGATGAATAATGCCGACACTCGGCACGAAATCCGCATCGAACACCATGAGGAAATCGCCCTTGGCGACCTTCATGCCCTGCTCGAGTGCGCCTGCCTTGAAGCCTGCGCGATCGACGCGATGAATGTGCGTGATGTCGAAGCCGCGCTCGCGCAGCTCCGTAACCTTGCGCTCCACGATGCTCGTGGTCTCGTCGGTCGAATCGTCGAGCACCTGAAGCTCGAGCTTCTCGCGTGGGTAGTCGAGCAGCGCGATGCTCTCGAGCAGTCGCTCGGCCACGTACAGCTCGTTGAACATCGGAAGCTGAATCGTGAGGTGGGGCAGCTCTTGGAAGTTCTCCACCGGATCGATGCGCTTGTCGCGGTGGCGCCAGAACAGATACACGAGGTGCGCTCGGTGGAACCCGTACACGCCGAGAATCGCTAGCACCAACAGGTAGAGCACAATGATCGCGACATCCATAGGGGGAACTGCTCCGAGTAGAGGACAGGGCGCCATCGGTAGCACCCTGAGCTGCCGAGGTTGTCACCCAAGATGTAATTCTTTGTCGCACCCGTGACACAAGGCGCTCGCCATGGGCGCCGCCGTCGCCGGCTCGCACTGTACAAATGGACGGGGTTCGGTCGCCCCACGGGCCGCATTCTGCCTCCGAACCAAGTATTCAAAGGTAGGTAACGTGGCAAATTGTCCACAGAAACGTGTGGTTGTGATTACGTGTAGACGCTTTTGATCAGAACCTGGGGCTTGGGTAGGCACTCACCAGGTAGCGATGCTACCCCCGCCCGTAAACCCTCTCGCCAATGTCCTCATCGTCGATGACGATGCAGGCGTACGCGATGTGTGTACGAGCTTACTGCACGCCCTCGGGTTCGGAGCCTCGGGTGCGGAGGGCACGGATGAGGCCCTGCGTACCTTGAGCCGGGACGGTGTAAAGGTGCAGCTTGCGCTCGTCGACTTGGAGCTCCCGGGCGCCGAAGACGGGACCCTGTTGCGGGACCTTCGCCAGAAGCGCCCCGAGCTGCGCGTACTCTTTATGAGTGGTCGCCCCAGGCGCGATCTGAGCCCGTACCTCCGGGCCGGCGCCGATGCAGTTCTGGAAAAGCCGTTTCGGTTGATGGAGTTGGACCGCTCGCTCCACGTGGCACTCGCCCGCGCCTGAATCATCTGCGCTTGCTGCTCGTTTCTGCCAAGGCGCACAATGGGCCGAGGCAGCGCGATGGGGGCAAACGTGAATCGAGTTTCGGGGCGACAGGGCTGGGCTGTGATCTTCCTCCTGCTGGGCGTGTTCGGCCTACTGGCTTGGCCGCCGTCCATGCTGGCAGCCCGGGCCCAGGCCGACGCGACGGCCAGTAACCAGACGGTGCTGGGACCCGGCCTCTACGTCTTTCAAACGCGAATTCGCGGCTCGACCTGCGGGGATGCCGAGCCGGACGGCTACGTGCTGAGCTTCTTTGCGGCCATCGACGGCGTACCGGGCAGCGTCACGATGACGATGGAACTCGTCAACACAGCCTACTTCAAGACGTGGGCACTTACCGTGAGTGGAGAAACCATCAGCGGCAGCTCTCGTCTGGGTAAGGCTGCTGACGCTCCAGAAGCACAGTTCGTGATCACGAAAGACGGCAACCGTTTCAAGGGCACAGGACACCGCAGCTACAACGGAACGTTCCAGGGAAAATCCCAACGTTGCAAAGTAAGCTACGACGCCCTTATCAAGCGCCTCGATATGTAAGGTATGATTTGTTACATCTGGAGTCGAACGTTCTGACACTCCACTGCAGTCTTACTTGCGTATTGCAGATTGCATGTTCGCGTGATGAAACTGATGGCACTATCTGCAAGGCCCCGGCTCAACACGTACAAGACCATGAAATCCCATAGATTTGTGGAAATGTAGAGCTCGAAACCTGCAAAAGTCTGCCAGATCACGATCTGACACTGCTTCGAGGGAAGGTTTTCGCGCGCACCGACGTACGCTTCCCCCCCAATTCAGTCATACACGCACCCTGCGGCGCATTTCGTTCGTGAAGTCGCCCTTTCAGGGTTGTGACCACGACTCACATAACTGACGTCTCACGCAGCGTCCGTTTCGCTCCGCGTGCCGAAATCGGACTCACGAGCCCAGGGAACGGACCCAATGCGTAACGTCAACGACGATCGCGGGAACCGCAAGAACTCTGGCACACATTCTGCGTGGGGCCGCGCTCAGTCCCGACATGTCACCGCGGGATCTGACTTATTAGGAGTAGAGATGCTTCCCACGAACAACGACGGGGCTGTCGGCATTATGCCTGACCTCGGCGGCGAACCTGCAGCCATGAGGGAATCTTATATCCGTGAGCTGTTTGCCGGCCCCCGCTCCATTCAACGAGATGCCGCTGAAAAGCAAAGCTCCCTGGCGCCGGATTCGGCGGCTCGCAGGCTGATCGAAGCACTCGTCGCGCGCGGCGTAGACACGTTCTTCGGAATTCCCGGAGGACCCATCTGCTCGGTCTTTGAAGCCATACGCCTGACCCCTGGCGCCCGTCTGATCGAATCTCGGCACGAGAGCCACGCAGCCTTCGCTGCCACGGCATTCCACCGCGTTACAGGCCGCGTGCCTGCGGTGGTCGTGACGGCAGGCCCAGGTCTGACGAATGCCGTCACAGGCATTGCCTCGGCATCGCTCGAGCGCTGTCCGATGCTCGTGATCGCGGGCGACGTCGCGTGGGCGACTCACGGGGGTCGCTTGGCCCAAGACTCGGGCCCAGAAGGAATCTTCGCAGAAGCCATGCTCGCTCCGATCACGCGCATGCAGATCCGCGCGGCCCACGCGCGCAGCGTGGTGAGCCAAGCTCTGTCGGGCCTAAACGCGGCCACCAATCCGCTGCACAAGGGTCCCGTGCTGTTCGTGCTGCCGCTCGACCGCGCCATGGACAGCGCTCCCGCGATCCACATGGTCAGTCCAGAACCTGAGTGGAGCATGGAGATCCCTCAGACCTGCGTGCAGACGGCGGTCACCTGGCTGGCGGAAGCGCAGCGCCCGCTCGTCGTGCTCGGCGCCGGTTGCCGCGGCCATGAAGCCGCAATCCGGGCCTTCTTGGACGCAAGCGGTCTGCCGTTTCTGACCACGCCACGCGCCAAGGGACTCGTCAGCGAGCGGCATCCGCGCTCTTTGCGCCACGGCGGCATGGCAGCCTCTATTTGGGCACGCCGTTACACGAGCGAGCCCATTGATGTGTGCCTCGTGCTCGGCACCGATCTAGACGACACCTCGATGGGGCCGACACGCTACGTCGGCGCGGGTGGCAAGCTCATCCACGTGGACCTCGACTCTCGCGTCTTCAACCGCAACGTCCCCACGGCGCTGGGAGTGGTCGGCGATGTCGGCGCATTTGCCTCGGCATTGGGTAACGCCATGGCCGCCCACGGCGTCACCAACCTGCGCGCTCAGGCGGCCTTACGTCGGGCCAAGAGCGTCGCCCCCTTCGATGTGGCCGCCCCCCAACTAGACGATTCGTACCCGATTCGTCCGCACCGCTTGCTCGCTGATCTCGAAACTTCCGTGGGCGAGAACGCTCGCTTCATCACCGATATCGGCGAGCACATGCTGTTTGGTCTGCACTACCTTACTGCGTTCGCCCACGACTCCTTCCACGTGCAGCTCAACCTCGGCAGCATGGGGTCCGGCATCGCCGGTGCGATAGGTCTGTCGCTTGCAGATCCCACGCGCCGCGTCGTATGCATCGCTGGCGACGGCGGCATGCAAATGTCGGGCATGGAGGCGCTGGTAGCGCTGCGTGAGCACCTGCCCATCCTGTTCGTGGTCTTCAACGATGGCCGCTACAACATGGTTCACCACGGCATGCGCCAGATCTTCGGAGAGGCCGAGCCTTACGCGACACCGATGATCGACTTTGTGGAGTGGGCGCACTCGATTGGCATGACCGCGAGCCGCGTGGAGGCGCCGGGGCAGATCACCCCGGAGTTCATCGATACGCTGATGGCCGACGGAGGTCCAGCTTTGATCGATGCGCGCATCGATCCTTCCGTGCGCATTCGAGGTGGAGGCCGTGTGGAAGCTCTACAGCACATGTCGATGCTTTCACGAACGGAGCCTAACCAATGAATATCTCCATCATCGGCCTAGGTACTTGGCTGCCCGAAGACATTCGCACCAACGACGCCTGGCCCGCCTCGTTCGGCGCGCGAGAGCCTACAAGCGGCGACGAGCGCGTCTTCAACGATATCCCCCCCAGCGAGGATCCGGAAGCTGCGCGCATCCTGGAACGGGATCTGGCCGCCGAAGCAGAAGACCCCTTCCTCGGTGCCGTTCAACGCCACGTAGCGCGCGAAACCGACTCAGCACGCGAAGCCGAGTCCATCGCCGCCCTGCGCGCGCTGGCAGATGCCAAGCGTAGCCCCGAAGACGTCGACATCGTCATCTCCTACTCGCTTGTAGGTGACCGCATCAGTCCCACCTCCTCCACCGCGGTCGCGCATCGCATCGGCGCCAAGGGAGCACTGGGCTTTGGTGTCGACGCCACCTGCGCCACCGGGCTGATTCAGCTCGATCTCGCGCATGCCTTGGTCGCATCGGGCCGCGCCCGTACGGTGCTGCTCACCCAATCCCACTTGCTGTTGCGCGCCACGCCTCTACTGCATCCGGCTGCACCGGGTCTCGGCGACGCAGCGAGCGCGGTGGTCATCACGCGCGGCGATGGCCTGACGATTCGCGGAAGTCACGCCGTGAGTCATGGCGAGTTTGCCGAATCAGTGCTGTGGCGGCGCGGCGGAGCGCCCGACGAAGACCCACGTTGGTGGAAAGCCGGAGGCGATCATCGTTTGGGCAGCCACGACCTCGGGGGCGTAAAATACTTGATGCGCGAGACGGTCTCTTTCGGCGCGAAAACCGTGAGCGAAGCGGCCAACAAGGCGCGCGTCCCCGTCTCCTCCATCGACGTGTTGGCCGCGGTGCAACCGCGCGGATTCATCCCGGGCGCCATCGCAGAGCGCCTAGGACACCCGCGTGAGACGGCGGTCATCACCTATGGAGAGATTGCCCACGTGGGCGCCTGTGGTCCCATCTTCAATCTGGCGAAGGCACGCGAGTTGGGCAGGCTCGATGTTGGACGTCATGCCGCGTTGTACGCACAGGGCGCGGGCTTTACGCGCGCAGCCACGGTGCTCGAAGTCACCGCCTGAGCGCGCGTTTGCGCTAGGAACGAAAATCGCCCGCGTGTATGTCGTGGCGACGCAGTAAGTCATGAAAATCGGTGCGATTGCGGCCTGCAAGCTTGGCTGCCGCGCTCACATTTCCGCTCGCTCGACGCAGGGCCTCTTCGAGATATGCCCTGTCGAATGTCTCGCGTGCTTCTCGCATCGGAGGCAGTGGCTTGTCTGCGGCGGACAAAGGCGGCGTCAGCTCGATGACCTTACTCTGAGGCTTCTCCTCGGTCGCAGCCCGGCCAGGCAACACCGTGAGAACATGGTGAGGCCTGAGCACGCCGTCCACGCTCAGTAGTGCGGCCCCTTCGATGACATTTGCAAGCTCGCGCACGTTGCCAGGCCACTCGTGCTCTAGCAGCAGCCGCAATGTCTCATGGCTGAGGTGCGGCGCCTTGAGGCCATGTTGTGCAGCGGCCCGCGTCAAGAACAACTCGGCTAACAGCGGAACGTCTTCGAGCCGCTCACGCAGCGGAGGCATGGCTATCGGCACCACGTGCAACCTGTAAAACAGGTCCTCGCGGAAGCGCCCAGCCGCAATGTCTGCCCGCAAATCACGATTGGTGGCCGCCACTACACGTACGTTGGCTGTCTTGGATTCCACGGATCCCACGGGCAAGTACGCGCGCTCTTGCAACACGCGCAGCAGCTTCACCTGCACAGAAGGCGGCGCGTCCCCGATCTCATCGAGAAACAGCGTGCCGCCGTCGGCCGCCGCGAACAGACCGTCTTTATCTCGCGTCGCACCGGTAAAGGCGCCGCGCTTGTAACCAAACAGCTCGCTCTCGAGTAGCTCGGCAGGTAGCGCACCGCAGTTGATGCCGACAAATGCGCCGCGCTTGCGCGTGGACAAAGTGTGCAAGCTCCGCGCGGCCACTTCTTTGCCGGTTCCGGACTCGCCGGTCAGCAGGATCGAGGCATCGGTGGCCGCAACGCGCGCGATGATGTCACGCACCGTGGCGATGGCGCTGCTCGTACCAAACAGCTGGTCGTCGCTCTCACGCTTGCCGACGAGTCTGCGCAAGCCTGCCACTTCGCGCCTCAGTCGAACACGCTCGACCGCATGCCCGAGCTTCTCGACCAACTCGTGGTCATCGAAGGGCTTGGTCAAAAAGCCATAGGCTCCGCACTTCATCGCCTCTACGGCCACTTCGATGCTGCCGTGCGCCGTCAGCACGATGACCGGCAAATCGAGCGAGCGCTTTTGAATCTCAGTCAGCAGATCCAGCCCGTTCTCGTTTCCGAGGCGCAGGTCTAAAATTACTGCGTCCACCACCTCGCGCTCGAGCACTTCGAGCGCTCCCCGTGAGGCTTGTTCCGCGCTGACGCGAAAGCCGTGGTGCTCGAGGCGCAGCGTGATGAGCTCACACAAATCTTCCTCATCGTCGACGACAAGGATATGAGGGCGTGCCGTAATTTCGTCAGTCATCCTTCAGCCTGTCACGGGCTCGATGCCCAATGAACGCGGAGAGCCCAACGGCGGCTCCACGATGTTTGCATTTTGTGGCAGCCACAACTCAAAAGTGGCCCCGCTCGGGCTCGACGCGGAGAGAGTGAGGTCTCCCCCGTGAGCACGTGCCACCTCGCGCGCCAGCGCAAGGCCAATCCCAACGCCCACAGCTCGATTCGAGGTAGGCACGCTTTCCGTAACGAACGCCTCGAAGATCTGCTCACGAATCGCTTCAGGCACGCCTGGCCCCTGATCGATCACGGCCACGCAAATCCATGTCCCGCTGCGTCCTGCCTTGTCCTGCACGAGCGTGCGCTGCACACGCACGCGATCCCCGCGCTTGCTCACGGAAACCGCATTTCGGAACAAATTCGCAAAGGCCCGCTCAAGCAACACCGGATCCATGCGACACAGACAGCCTTCGCCTGGCGCTTCCAGATCGATGGCAATTCCAAGTGCGCTGGCATCGGCGCGCTCGTCCTGAATGGCCCCTTGAAGCACACCGTCAATGGCGCAACGCTCGCGTAGGCGGATGGGACTGCCAGCACGCAGCCGCGACAGATCAAGCAGGGTGGTGACCATGCGGATCTCCCGCTCGCAGGCAGTGCGCGCGATTTGCACGACCCGCGCCTGGCGATCTTCGAGCGCCCCCACTGCCCCATCCTGCAGCAGCGCAAGCGCCTCTCGTATTTTCGACAAAGGTGTGCGCAGCTCGTGCGACACAGAGGCCAAGAAACCTTGTTTGAGCGCTTCGAGCTGCGCGAGCTGCTTGCGCATGCGTTCGAGATGCTCCGCCAGCACCACAACCTCGAGTGGGCCTTGTACATGCACAGGGCGCCCAAAATCTCCGCGACCGATGCGGCTCGCCAGCTCGGAAAACCGCTCGAGGGGCTCCTTCACCGCAGTCGCCATGCGCTGAGCCACCAATACCGAAAGCATGAAGGAAGCGAACGCCAGTGGAATGCCGACCCACGTTGCAAGCACGGCGATTCGACGCGCTTCGCCGTCCTTTTCACGCACCGCGCGATGCAACTCCTCGAGGCGCGCTACCCAGAAGTTGGTGAGCTGCTCATCGAGGTCTGCGCGCCGCGTCTGCGTACTCTCCGCCAACAGCGTGCGGCACGTCTCGCCCGTGAGAACTTCCGCCCCGAGCGCGAGGTACGACTCGACCACGGAACGCAGCGGAGCTGACACACCGAGCAGCTTTTGCGCGGCTTTCAGCGCCTCGATTCTACCGAACAAAATCGGCCGAATCTCGGCTTCGGCCAACGACTCATCTTGCGCGCAGCTGAGCTGGCTATGACGCAAGGCCACATCGAGCTCCCAGGCTTCTTTGTGTAGACTGCCTTCGTCTTGCAGCGTGTTCAACTCAGATTCGCTCAGCGTAGTGAGCACGACGCTGATGTGAAACAGCGCTGCGAGCACGAGAGCGAGCGAGACCGCGACAATGGCAAGCGGCGCCAAATGGGAGAGCAGAAGACGCGTGAACAGCGTCATGCTCCCTATACCTACCCGGGCTCTAGCCCTGGGCTGCGTGCTCTCGTCTACCCTGCCCGTCACCCGGCCAGCATAGCCGCTTTCCGCTCGCGCGTGCCCGTGCGAAGCATCGCCGGACGCGTATCCTTAATGGGCTGTCTGCAATGGGCTGTCTGCCCGTGCCGACACATGACAATGCCGGGCTCAGGCCCATGTCAGCGAACAGGCCCCGCGGGCTCACGCGCCGCTTGAGATTTGCTTGCCGCGTTCAAGCCTGCGCGCGCTCTCGTCGCGCCCTAGCACACCCATGATCTCGTATAGCCCAGGTGCAGCGCTGCGGCCGGTCAGGGCCACTCGGGCAGCTTGCGCGAAATCTTTCATCGCTACACCGCTCTCTTCCATCCAGCGGTTCACGCGGGCCTCAAGCTCCGCTTCCGTGAAGGGCTCTGCGGTGCGCGCGATGCTTTCGAGTGCCTCAAGATGGGGCGCCACGGCTTGGACCAAAAACTTCTTGACGCTTGCCTCGTCCATCTCAGGTTCGGCGCGGAAGTAGAAGTCCACGCGCTCCGCCGCATCTTTGAGCGTGCTCGCACGGAGACGCACGCTCGCAAAGGCCTTCTCGAGCCTCGGATCCTCCGCAGAAACAGCCAGCCCACGCTCGAGCACAAAGGGCAAAGCAAGCTCTGCAATGCGCTTGGGCTCAAGCAACCGCAGGTGCTCGCCCTGCACTGCCGTGAGCTTTTTGACGTCGTACTTCGCGCCGCCCGTTCCTACGTGCTCGAAATCGAACTTCTCGACGAGCTCTTGCTTGGTGAAGATTTCCTGATCGCCGTGGGACCAGCCGAGACGCACCAAGTAGTTCAGCATCGCATCGGGCAAAAAGCCCTGCTCTTCATATTCGCGCACGCTCACCGAGGCATGTCGCTTCGACAACTTCTGTCCGTTTTGCGCCAGGATGACCGGGCAATGCGCAAACTGCGGCGCCTTCGCGGACAAGGCCTCGAACAACATGAGCTGGGGCGCCGTGTTGATGATGTGTTCTTCGCCGCGTACCACGTGGCTAATTTTCATCGTCAGGTCGTCTAGGACGCACGCAAAATTGTAGAGCGGAATGCCATCGCCCCGCACGAGCACGAAGTCCTGGATGTCTTTGTTCGGAATCTCCAGGTGCCCACGCACCAGATCTTCCCATCCGGTCGCGCCCGTCTTCGGCGTCTTGAAGCGAATGACGTGCGGCTTGCCAGGATCGCCGTCGGTCCTGTCGCGATAGGGACTCTCGAAGACAAATGCCTCCGGCTTGTTGCCCTGCGAAACGAACTGAGCCCGCGCAACTTCTTTCTCCTCTTGCGTTGCGTAACAACGGTAGGCGAAGCCCGTGCGCAGAAGCTGCTCAGCGGCATCCCGATAAATCTCGAGGCGCTCAGTCTGCCGATAGGGTCCGAAGGGACCGCCGACGTCAGGCCCCTCGTCCCAATCGAGCCCGGCCCAACGCATGCCGTCGAAGATCGCCTGTACGGCTTCCGGCGTGTTGCGTTCTTTGTCAGTGTCCTCGATGCGCAGCACGAACTTTCCGCCGTGCCTGCGGGCAAAGAGCCAACTGTAAAGGGCTGTGCGAACCCCACCAATATGCAGGTAGCCGGTGGGCGAAGGCGCGAAACGGGTGCGGACGTCACTCATGCCTGCGCCGGGTAGCATTTCGCGCGCACGAATCAACGCGGCGAGAGCGTCCCAAGCGAGGAGGTGCGCTGCCTCGTGCGCGTCCGAGCGAAGGCGAAAAAGCGACTTTTCCCGAGAATCTTTGGCACCAAAATCTCGCACCTAGCGCTAGAGTGCCCCTAGATGCGTGCATTCAGGGGACCTACGCTTGGCGCTCGGGGGGGCTGTCCATGACGACCGTCGAAATGACTCGCTCGGAACGCCGGGCTGCGACTCGTTATCTGATTCGCGGCTGTGCGCGCTTGTTTTGGCCCGGCGGCGACAGCAGCGCAGTCTCACTCTTCGACATGTCAGCCAGCGGATGCGCGATTCTCGGCGATAGCCTCCCCCATGCCGGCACCCGGGTTTTTCTCTCCCTCGACATCGGCGGCCTCCCCAACGTTCGCCTTCCGGCCGTCATGGTTCGGCGCCACGAGCACGGCTTGGGCCGCCACCAGCACTCGGGTGTTCAGTTCGAGCTGCCTAGAAACAGTATGGGCGGTCTCGACAGGCTCCTGGCTCGGCACACGCAGGAAGCCCAACACCCCCCGCTGCGCGTGCTGCTTGTCGACAGCCAAGCGCGCACCCGAGAGCGCATCGCCGAAGCCCTGCGCGCGGCCGGAGTTGAGGTCACCTCGGTGGCCACCGCAAACGACGCCATGGTGCGGTTGCGTGCGGAGCGCATCTCGATGGTGTTTGCACGCGGCGATCTCGAAGGTCTGTCGGCGCTGGGTGCGCTCAGCCGTGTATCGCCTGAAACTTTTCGCGTGGTGTTCGGCCGCGGTAGTGCTCGGGACGAGGCCCTGCGGCTCCATCTCGCGCAAGCTTCAGCCGACGACCCATGCTCAGCCAAATGCCTGGGCACGCTGCTGAAGGATCGCCTGCACAGAGAAGATCCACCTCGCTAACCTCGGGCGCTCGCGCTGCGTGTCGGGCCCGCGTTTCTATCCCGACTGCATCGCCGCGAGACCGAGACTGCTGCCGCTGCTACACTTTCGGGATGGCGCAACCGCCCTCTTTTCGCGCAGCTCTCACCGCTCGGCTCAATCAAAAATCCCAGGAAAAATACGGCGCACTGACGTTTTTAGGGGAAAAAGCCTTCGGCGAGAAACTTGGGGGCGCGCCCAAAAGTAAGGCAGCTCCGCTCGAGGTCGCCCGCTACCGCCTGCAGAATGGCCTGCGCATCCTGCTGTTGGTCGATTCGTCGGCACCCGTGGTCAGCTACCACACCTGGTACGGGGTGGGTTCACGTCATGAACGTCCTGGCAAAACGGGTCTCGCCCACTTGTTCGAACACTTGATGTTCAACGAGACCAAGAACCTGCCCAAGGGCGAGTTCGACCGCACTCTCGAGGCAGCCGGTGGCGAGGTGAACGCCGCGACCTGGATCGATTGGACATTTTACTACGAGAACGTCCCGAGCTCGGAGCTCGGGTTGGTGGCACGACTCGAAGCCGAGCGCATGGCGAACCTCGTGCTGCGCGAACCGCAGCTGGTGTCCGAAAAGGAAGTGGTCGCAAATGAGCGCCGCTACCGGGTCGACGATGACGTCGAAGGCGCCGTGAACGAGCTGCTCTACAAGACAGCCTTCACCGTGCACCCCTACCACTGGCCGACCATCGGCTGGATGGAAGACATCCAAGCGTTCACCACGGAGGACTGCGAGCAGTTTTACAGCACCTTCTACGCGCCCAACAATGCCGTGTTGGTGATGGCAGGCGACCTCAACGAAGAAGATGCGCTCGCGCTCGTGCAGACCCACTACGGCGCGCTTGCTCCAGCGGTGCTGCCTGAGCATTCCTTTGAGGTCGAACCTGAGCAGACAGAAGAGCGCGTGCTCTCGATCGCAAAGCCCACGCCCACCGAAAAGCTCGCGCTTGGGTACAAGAGCCCGCCCCTCGGCACACGCGAGCATGCTGCGTTCGGAGTGCTCAACGAGGTGTTGTTCGGTGGTCGGAGCTCGCGCCTTTACCGCACGCTGGTGCTCGAGAAGGAGCTGGCCACGGAGGTCCGAGGCAGCTTGAGCCCATCCAAGGATCCCGGCCTGTACGAGATCTGGTTTTCGCTGCGCGAGGGCAAAGCCGCGCGCGACGCACTCGAGGTGTTGGAAGCGGAGGTTCTGCGACTGGCCTCGGAATTCGTGCGCGACAGCGAGCTCGAAAAGGCCAAAAACCGGCTGGAGCTCGGCTTTTTGCAAGGCATGGAGACCGCGAGCGGCAAGGCCGAACAACTCGGTTTCTACGAGCTCGTGCTCGACGACGCCCACCGCGTCTTCGCACAGCTCGAGGCCTACCGCGAGGTCACGGCACAGGACGTGCTGCAAGTAGCCCAGAGCCTCACGAACGCGCGGCGCACCACCATCTTCGTGGAGCCCTCCGGTGAACTTCCAGACGATGAAGATGAAGACGACACCGAGGAAGAGGAGGCCGCGTGAGCGATACGCTTTTAGTTGAGGAGAGCCACGCACTCCCACTCGTACATTTTCAAGTCGTCCTGCCCACAGGCAGCCTGGAAGATCCGCTCGGGCAGGAAGGCCTGACGCGATTGTGCGCACGCCTGATGCGTCGAGGCACGGCGCACAAGACCGCGCAGGAGATCGAAGAAATCATCGACTCCTTGGGCGCCGAGGTAGGCTTCGAGACCGCACCGGGATTCGTGCGCGTCAGCGGCTCCACCATCAAGCGCAGTCTCGAGCCCCTGCTTGGGCTCATCGGTGAGATTCTTGCCGAACCGAGCTTTCCCGAAGAAGAACTGCTGCAGCTCAAACGCGAATCCGTAGCGGCCTTGCTCGAGCTGACCGACAGCGATCAGAGCCTGGTAAGCACGCACTTTCGCCGCGCGCTGTACCGCGGCCATCCCTATGGGCGCACAAGTCTCGGTACGCGCAAGACGCTCGAGGCCATCTCACTCGACCAGGTTCAAGCGCGCTATCGCAATGGACTGGCTCAGGCCGCGCGCACCGTGGGCTTCGCGGGAGATATCACCCAAGAAGAAGCGGCTCGGCTCGCTCGCAGCTATCTCTCGAGTCCCAAGGATGCCGTACGCACGCGCAATCGGCCTCCCGAGCCAGAGATGCGCAAGGGCCGGCACCTGCGCTTTGTGGACAAGCCTGAGCGCACACAGACCCAAATCCAGATCGGCCGGCTTGGCACCCATCCCCACGACCCTGATCACGTCGCATTGGTCGTCGGAAACGCCGTCTTTGGCGGAGCCTTCACCGCCCGCTTGATGCGCGCTGTGCGCTCAGAGCGCGGCTGGTCCTACGGGGCATCGAGCCGCCTGGCCATCGACCGTGTGCGCGAGTCCTGGAGCATGTGGACTTTCCCGGCAGCCAGCGATGCGGCTCCGTGCGTATCGCTGCAACTCGAGCTGATGCAACAGTGGATAGCAGAGGGCATCACCGAGGAAGAGCTCACGTTCGCGCAGAGCTTTCTTACCAAGAGCCACGCCTTCGCCATCGACACCGCCGACAAGCGCCTCGAGCAGGCGATGGAAGTTTGGCTCTACGACCTGCCCCAAGACTACTTTAGCGGTTATGTGTCACACGTAGGCGCGGTCACACGCGAGCAAGTCAACGAGGCGCTCAAACGTCGCCTATCGGCCGACGACTTGGTGTTGTCCGTCGTCGCGACCGAGAGCGAGCTCGGCGACAGCATGCGCGCGCTGCCCGGCATCACGAGCCACGAGGTCCTCGCGTTCGACGCAGACGCGAGCTAGCAGCGCGCGCAGGCACTCAGGCGCTCAGAAGACCACAATCTGGTCGCAAGCCACCGTGAAGGTGTTGAGCGCATCTTCGAGCGCTCCGTCCAGGTTGCCGGTGCAGATATCGCTAAACGTGGCG
The DNA here is from genome assembly GCA_964515685.1 of uncultured Polyangiales bacterium. Taxonomy (GTDB): domain Bacteria; phylum Myxococcota_A; class Polyangia; order Polyangiales; family DASUME01; genus DASUME01. The sequence continues at coordinate 18,140 of CAZEWA010000038.1, forward strand.
TTCTTGCCGGTTTGCTCGACGAAATTTTTCAAGCGCGAGGCCTCCATGGCGTCGCCGAGCGCCGAGCTGCAGCTCTTATCGGCCGCGATCACCGCAGAAGCCCAACGGCTGCGATCTCCGGTGAGCGTGTCGAAGCCGCTGATGATCTCGGTGACGGGGAGGTCTTCAGGCCAGATGGCACCTGGTTTGACGCTGCCGTCGTCTTCATCGGTGATGAGCACCACAGCCAGCAGGGCATCGGAGCGCCGGAAGCTACCGCTCTCACCTGCGTTGGTCCCGTCCTTGTCTCGCGCATCGACCGACCACAGCGCAGCGCGCAGCGGCTGCTCGAGGCCTGAACCATTGGTGCCCACATTGGCCAGCTGAGAAAAGCGCGTGGCAAGCTCAGG
>CAZEWA010000038.1:18628-34568 GCA_964515685.1 uncultured Polyangiales bacterium
CACAGTTCACCTCAAGAAAGCAGGCTCTGACTGTATCCCGCCTCGCGCGCACGGGATAGAGCGAACCGACCTGCAGTGGCAAAGCTCGCCCACACGCGCAAGCGGTCAGCCCGTTTTTGCTTTAGTGGCCAGACGTTGCGCTCTTTTTGAATCTTTCTTCTCCGCGCCTATTTTCGATTGACGTCGACTGCCACGCCCGCTTGCCACGCACGACACAGCGGGAAGCGCCACTGCGCAGCAGGCGCGAAACTCCTCTGTTACGCCACACAGGGGCGCTTATTCGCCGCCACACTACACGCTCTTCTGCGCGAGCTCGGTGATGGCCTGCTTTCTGCGTAACACCCCGTCGACGCTAAACACCTTCAACACCGCGGAGAGAACCCATGCAGACCAATGAGCAGACGATCGAACAACTCAACTCGTTTTTGCGCGGAGAGTTATCCGCCGCGGAGACGTACCGGCAAGCCCTGGAAAAGCTCACGGCATCACCGAATCGCGGCACGCTCGAGCAGTGTCAGCGCTCACATGCGGACCGGGCGAGTCTGCTAGCGCAAGAAGTGCAGCGGCGCGGAGGGGCGCCCGCAGAGGGCTCGGGCCCCTGGGGAGGCTTGAGCAAAGTGCTTACCAAGGGCGCCGCGATGATTGGAGAAAAGGCCGCGATTGCCGTGCTCGAAGAGGGAGAAGACCACGGGCGCGACGATTACAAACGCGACCTGGCAGACCTCGATCCGCTCGCGCAGAAGCTCGTGGAGGAGAAAATCTTGCCCGAGCAGCTGCGCACGCATGATGCGATGAGCGCGCTCAAGAAGAGCCTCGCTTCGTAGGGGTCCGCGAGCGAGTGCTGCGCGCGTTCCCCTCCTCCGGGCGCACGCTCGCCCCGAGCCTGCCCGCCCCATTGGGGCAGGCTTCAACGCCGCATAAAGACCCATGGCAAACGACAGCACGCGCTGGGTCCCTCGCGCATGTGACCCCGCGTTGCTATCTGTCGCGCGTGGGCATCAACATCGCGCAAGTCATACGGCCCTGGGCCCTCCGTTCTCCGACACGCACAGCTCTCATCCTGGGCACAGAGGAAAGCGTTAACCTCAGCTACGGTGAGCTCGACGCCCGCGCCTGTCGCGCAGCAGCCTATCTGCAGGCCCTGGGCCTGAGGCCCGGTGCGCGCGTTGCGCTCAGCATGCCCAACGGGCTCTCCTTCATGGATGCGTTTTGGGGAGCACTGTATGCCGGCCTCACGCTCATCCCCGTGCCCCCGATGTCGGCTCCGCCCGAGCTTGCCGCGCGCCTACGCCATGCGCGTTGTGCAGCGCTGATCACAGACGCCCGTACGCGCGCATTGGGAACCGCGGCCCTGCAGCTTTTAAGCCCGCACGCAACAACCACGACCGAGCTTCCAGGGCACATCGATGCACTGGCGTTGTCGAGCCACGACGGCGTGAGCGATGGCCCGATGGATCTGCCCGCAGGCGCCGTGGCGCTGATGCTGTACACCTCAGGCACGACCGGCACAGCCAAGGGCGCCCTCATTACCCACGCCTCTCTGCTCACGCACACCGCCGCGCTCACACACCACGCGCTCAAGCTGCGCGAAGACGACATCGTGCTCGCCACATTGCCTCTGACGCATTCCTACGGCATCCGCATGACCTTATTCGCGCCCTTCTATGCAGGCGCACGGAGCGTGCTCTACGAGCGCTTCGATGCCCCCCGTTGCCTCGACTCGCTGCGCGCGCACGACGTCACCTGGTTTCCGGGTGTTCCAACCATGTTCCACTCACTCGTGCATACCGCAACCGGCGCTGCGCGAGGCTGGCCCGAGCTTCGCTGGTGCATGAGTGCAGGCGCGCCCCTGCCGCCGGACATCCGCAAGCGCTTCGAATCGCGTTTCGGCGTGCCACTACGTCAGGGCTTTGGCCTCACCGAAGCAACGTTCAGCACGCTCTGTGCCCCGGACGACGACGACGGTGCAGATAGCGTTGGAAGGCCCGTATTTGGTGTCGAAGTACGTGTCTGCGACGCCGACGGGCGCAGTCTTCCCCAGCAAGCGCCAGGCGAGATTTGCATTCGCGGTCAAAACGTGATGGCCGGCTACTTCGAAGACGAAGCAGCGACCCAAGCCACCATACGCGACGGGTTCTTGCGCACGGGCGATGTGGGCATGCTCGATTCCGAAGGTCGCCTTTTCGTGGTGGACCGCATCAAGGACATGGTGGTGCGCGGAGGATTCAACGTGTACCCGGCCGAGGTGGAAGCCGTGCTGGTCTCCCATGCCGTCGTCCATCAAGCCGTGGTCATCGGTCGACCCGATGCGCAATATGGCGAGGAAATCGTCGCGATTGTAGTACTGCGGCCGGGAGCCGCGTTCGATGCGAAGGCGCTCGAAAACCACTGCCGCACTCAGTTGTCCCCGACCAAGATACCTAGGCTTTGGGCGGTCGTGCCTCAAATTCCTCAGGGCCCTTCCGGTAAGCTCCTACGCCGTGCGATTCGCGCCGAAGTGCTCGACGGGAAAATATCGCTAGAGCGCGCTCCAGCCTAAACGGCTTCTAGTCAAAACAAGCTTCATGCTAAGGTGGGCGTTATGCGCGTTTTGGTGACAGGTGGAGCTGGTTTTATTGGCAGTCACATCGCCGATGCGGCCCTGAAAGCAGGGCACGAGGTGCTGATCGTGGACGACCTGAGTTCAGGGCGGCGCGAGAATCTGCCAACCCAAGCCAAGTTCATCGATCTCGACATTCGCCGGGGCGAAGAGCTCGCCAAAGTGTTCGCAGACTTCAAGCCGAACGTCGTGAGCCACCAAGCCGCGCAGACCAGCGTGTCCGTGAGCACGCGCGAGCCTGTGCGCGATGCGGACGTCAACGTGATAGGCAGCATCCGCGTGTTCGATGCATGCGTTCAGAGCGGCGTCGAGCGCGTAATCTTTGCAAGCACGGGCGGCGCCATCTACGGCGAAGTCCCGGATGGCGAGCTGCGCAAAGAAACCGACACAGCGGTGCCCCTGAGCCCCTACGCCTGCTCCAAGTTTGCCGTCGAAGCCTACTTGCGCTGCTACAAGCATGAACACGGTCTCCAAAGCACCGTGCTGCGCTATGCGAATGTGTACGGTCCACGCCAAGATCCTCACGGCGAAGCCGGCGTCGTCGCCATTTTCGCGCAGCGTCTGCTCAAAGAGCAGCCCATTCAGGTAAATGCCAAGAAGACCGTCGGCGACGATGGTTGTGTGCGCGACTACGTCTTTGTCGAGGACGTCGTCCGCGCCAATCTCGCTGCACTGCAGGGTAATGTCGCAGAGCCTGTCCTCAATGTGGGCACGGGCGAAGGCACGACCACGCGCAGTTTGAGCACAGCACTTGCCCGGCTTCTCAAGGCACACAGCGAAGTTCAAGATGGTCCTCGCCGCGCCGGAGACGTCGAGCGCTCGGTGCTCGACGCGACGCGCTGTCTCCGTGTTTTAGGACACGTGACATCTCTGGATAACGGGCTTGAGCAGACTGCAGCCTGGTTCGCTCAGCAGCGCTGAAGCACACATAGCGCGTACGCTCTACCTACAGCAGCCCACGCTGTTTCTCAAGTCTGCTGGACGATTGCGCTCCAGATCGGCGATGCTATCAGCCTTCGCCATGGCTGTGCCGCCACCCCCGCCCGTTCCTCCGCCCCCACCGCCTGCTCCAGGGGCTCCTCCCGTATCAAATCGTCCGCGCATTCTGGTGGCCGAAGACGACGAAGATCTGCTGCGCATGATCCAGCGCATGCTGAGCTCGCTCGCCGAAGTGGTCACAGCCACAGACGGCGAGCAGGCGATGATCATGCTCAGCAAGGGTCCACCCGTCCATCTAGTGATAACCGACTGGATGATGCCTCGAAAAGATGGCCTCACGCTCGTGCGCGAAATGAAAGCGAGCGAGAAACTGAAGAACATTCCTGTGGTGCTCCTCACCGCCAAAAGCTCTCCAAGAGATGTCATTGCCGGCATCAACTCGGGCGCGCGCCACTACTTGACCAAGCCCTTCAAGCCCGATGAGCTGATAGGCAAGGTCAAGAAGGTGCTCAAGCTTCCCTAGGGCACGGGAGCGACTCAGCGCTTGCCGTATTCGAGCGCTCTACCCGCGCGCTGCGCATAGATGTAGGCCTCGAGGGCGCGCATCCTTGGATCGTCCGCCGCGAGCGCCGAACCGCGCACAGGATGCTCAATGCACCAGTTGATCATGTCGCGTAACAACGCGACGCGACCGAGCTGCACCTGATACTTGGGGTACGTCTCGGGATGCGTATTCGCTGCGTGCGGGTGACACATGTCGCAAGAGACAGCGATAGTGCTTCCTAGTTTTTGCGCATCGTGGAACACCTCAGATCCGGCGAGCGCCACGCGCTCAGTCTCCGTTTTCCAGAGGGCGACGTCCTGCTCCGTGACCTGCCCATAGGTCTGCCCGTCGATCATGCCGATGCGCGCGCGATTGTCGGCGGCAGGCTGAAGCGTGTGTCGCTCGCGCTCCTCTGCCTCCCAGTTCGCATTCGGATTCTTGCGCAACCACTCCGTCATGAGCGCACCAGCGATGACCGAACCTGAGGTTCCCTCTGGCGCAAACGTAGTGGTCTTTCCGTCGCACAGCGTGACCTCCACGCCCTTCCTTCCGGCCTGCGTGGACGTGCCTTCCGTCGGAACCTTCGCTTCGGGGCTATCTCGCTTTTCCGCCTCGGTGCGAGGCCTGTCCTCGACGGTATCGGCGCAGGCGATGCCGCCTAGGAGCAGCGCAGAGAACACAACTGCCCGCGTAACCTGTGTGGCCATGACGTTGTTCCTCTCGTCGGGTCCGCGCTCAATAGCTCGGCAGGTTGGTCGCCTTGGGCTTGTCGCTCCTGCCCGAGCTCGCCAAATAGCTGCTCTTCACGGTGACAGGATTCCGATTCCAGAGATCGTACAGTTTGTCGACCAAGCCATCGGGATGCACCACCACGCTGCCGTTGCCGCAGCCGTCGTTGGGATTGAAAGGATCGGGCCGACCCATCTCCACAGTGAGCGCAGGCATTCCCTCGGGCGCATAGGGCCAAGGCCACGCGGTCGAGAGCAAGCCATGGAAGTGAATATTGCCGATGCGCTGCGTGAGCACCTGGTGCGTATGGCCGTGCAGCACGGTCACGCGCTGGAACTTCTTGAGCAACGCCTGAACTTGCTCGGCGTCGTCAGTCCAAAAATTCCAAGGCCGATACAGCTTGTAGAGCGGCGAGTGCGAGAACACGATGAGGGGCGTAGTGGCTGACACTTTGGCCAAGTCTTGCGCAAGCCATGCGCGCTGCTCGGCGCCCACGCTGAACGGGTTCTGCACGCCGTTGTCGAGGCCCGCCACGGTCTGCATGCGCTCCATCGGAGAGAGCTTGCGGGCCGTCCAAAAGTCCTCTTCCAATATGCTGTTGACCACGACGCAGTGCACGCCTTTGTGATCAAAGGAGTAGGTGGGAGCCCCAAACAGGTCGCGCCATTTTTCGCCGAGATCGAGAAACCAGTCGTGCTCGCCCACCATCATGCGCACGGGCGCCTTCAGATTTTTGAGAATCTGGGCCCCTATCTCAAGCTCTTTAGCCTGTCCGAGCTGCGCTAGATCGCCGCCATAAAATACGAAATCAGGCTGAGGGTCGAGCGCGTTTACGTCGTCCACCGCGCGCATCAGTGCGTTGAGAAAGCGATCGTTCAGCGATCGCTCATACAGATGGGAATCCGAGATATACGCGAACCGAAAGCCCTCGCGACCGCCCGCTTGCGCATGGGCAACTGTCACCGGTTGAAACGAGTGCGGAGGCATCAAGCCCTTGGCCGCAACCACACCAGCTGCCGCCGCAGACAACTTCAAGAAAGCGCGTCGGTCGAGCCCTGATAGCGCTCGGTACAGCTCCTCGCGCTCCGCCATGTACTTCGTCTCGACACTCGGGAAGCCCAGTGGTTTCTTGCGCGCCATGTGTTCACCTTGGTTCCTTGGCCGCGCCTGACGACCGAGTCTCGAACAAAAAAACCTTACGCGTGGCGAGCGCCTCATTGCGCAACGGTCGTTGCTTGTTTGCAAGGCCTCGCTGCCTCTGCTCTTCGGCTGCGTTTTGTGCACGCAGCCTGTCATCCGTGAGCGAAAAGAGGAATGCCACCACCTGCTCGATCTCACGTTCATTCAGGTTGAGTGGTTCCATGCCGCCATCGAGGAAGGGATTGGCCTCGCCGCCTTTGTTGTAGTGGTCCATCACATCCCACAGCGTGCTCAACGAACCATCGTGCATATAGGGCGCGGTCACGCCCACGTTGCGCACTTGAGGTGTTTTGAAAGCGCCTATCTCAGAGCGGTTGCGCGTCACGATGAAGCGCCCGAGCTCCGAGAGGTCTGTCTCCAATGCCAGCTTGTCCAGCATCTCAGGCGAGCTGTCTTTGCCGATGGCTTTGAGTGCCTTTTGCACGAGGCCCTCGAAGTCTTGATGACGTGCCGATACGCCGATGTTGTGGAAGCGATTGTCCGTCCCGATGGGATTTCCACTGCTGATCTGGTGACAACCGGTGCAGCGTGCCTTGCCGTTGTACAGCGCGAAACCCGCCTTCGCGTCTTCACTTATCGCGTTGACGTCGCCCCGCGCGAATCTGTCGAAGGGCGCGTCGAGAAAGACCATCGTGCGCTCAAAGGTCGCTATCGCCTTGGCGAGATCCTCGAAGTTAGGCGCACGCCCGAAGGCTTCGCGAAACTCCTTCTCGTAGCTCGCGTCGCCCGCAATGCTGGCCATCGCCGCCGCTTCGTCGGGTTGCCCCATCTCGATCGGGTTGAGGATGGGGAGCTTCGCCTGGTCCTCCAGGGTCGCAGCGCGACCATCCCAAAACTGCGACTGATAAAACAGCGCGTTCATCGTCGTGGGCGCATTGCGGCGACCAAGCTTATCTTCGATGCCTTCGGAGGTACCACGCAGGTCTGCAAACCCCCGGCTCACGTCGTGGCATGTTGCGCAAGCGACCGTGCCGTCTCGCGAGAGACGCATGTCGAAGAACAGCCTCTTGCCAAGCGCAACGATGAGCGCATCCTTGGGCGAGTGCTTGGGCGCAATCGCGCTAAAATATGCGGGCGAAACGCCTTGCGGTGTCCCCACCGTCGGCGTGAGCCACGGAGTCAGCTCCTTGATCTGCTCTGCCATCGGCAAGGCGCCATGGGGAGCTGTGCGCGTGTTGCCATCGGCGCTCACGCGCTGGAACGCACCGAGCCCCAAAGCGGCACCACCCAGCAACGCGCTTCCCGCGAGTGCGAGCACACACGGATGCGCGGCCGTTCGACGTACGAATCGATACGCGGTGTTCATCGGCACCTCGTTGCGCCGTGCATGCAAGCCGGCTGCCTTCTCCTAGCCTAACCCAGACAGGCCAGAAAAAACCTAGAAAGCAGCCTCAGCACACAGTGGAAACGAGTTCGCTCGCACGCGCTGTTCCTGATTTAGGATAGCTTTTAAGCGTGTCAGCAACGCTCAAACCGTCAGGTCACGACGCAGCACCAGCAACCGTCAGTGCGCGTGCTTCTCTTCCTTCGCGAGCGCGTAGGTCACGCTCACCTGATGGGTCACGGTCAACTCGCCGCGCTCCACTGGCATGCCCACGGCGCCGGCGGCCTCCGCGCTCTTGGCCATCATCATCATGGGCAAAGGAGACGATTGCGAGCCTGCGCCATCGGCAATCGTGACCACGGGGCCGAGCGATACGCCCGTCAGCTGCGCGAGCTGCTCCGCGTTTGCCTTCGCCTGTGCCACGGCCTTCTCTCGGGCCTGCGCCACGAAGGGCGCCGTATCGCTGACCTCGAAGTTGATGCCCCAAAGCTGATTCGCACCAGCGCCCGTAGCGGCAGCCAAGATCTGCGACACGCGATTCAGATCGCGCACCGTCACTTCGACCATGTTGCTCACGCGGTAGAAGCCCTGGGGCTGCGCGGGCGCGGCCTCAGCGGTCGCCACACTGCTCGATGTCGCTTTTGGCTTACCCGAGCCAGACTCCACGACGATGACAGGTTGTGGCGGCGGCTGATATTCGCGCTCGAAGTTGACCGACAGGCTGTGCGTGCGCAGATCTGCATCGGCCACACCCTGGCCCTTGAGCGCGGAAACGATGGCGGCCATCTGCTGATTGGCCTGCGCGGTCGCTTGATCCGCCTGGGACGCGCGCACTTCGATGCCGACGTTCGTGCGCGCAATGTCGGGCGCTGCCTTCACCTCGCCTACACCCACCACACTCACTCCGGACAACCCGCGCGCAAAGTGCATGCTGGGTCCGTGATGGTGTTTGTGGCCGTTTCCTCCGTGAGCGCAACCCACGGAACCTGCGGCGAGAGCGAGAAGTGCGAGCGGTAGCGCTTTGTTCAAAAGCTTCATCAGTGGAGTCTTCCTTTCCCCGAGTACGCTTGTACTCTAGCGCTTCATGCTTCGGCGACCGCCATGCTCTGTATCTCCACGACGGATAGGCCCCGCACTCTGCGCAAGTTTGGCGGTGACCGTGTTTGTGGCCATTGGCTGCACGACTCGTGTCGAAAAGAGCCTGGGTGGCCCCGACCAGGCCTCCTCCGGTGCCACGGAGCCCCACACCGCCCTGCGGCCCGTGCACTGCCCAGAACGCGCGCCAGCACCTGCCGCCTTGCCCAATAGCTTTCCCGAGCTGTCGCAGCTTTCCTATTGGCTCGCGCAACACGACGAGGCGAAGCTCTCCGCGAGCCTGCTCTCTCCTACAGAGCTGCGCAGTCACGCGGTGGCCATGCGCACTAGCCCAGACGGCATCGCGCCCAGCCTAAACCTCGCGCGCACGCTCAGCTCGGAGGAAATAACAGCCCAGCTCAGCGCTCGGTTTGCAGCCTTTGAGCCTCGTTTTAGCTCCGGCGAGTGGGTCGCTGTCACAGACCCGGCGCAGAGCCTCGCCGCGCTGCGCGGGAATCCTGGTTCGGCTTTTGTCGACGCGCGCTCGCTGCACGTGGCGCTCGCCCCCGTGGATCTGTACTGCATGCCTTTTACCTCGCGCGTGCGCTCGACCACGGGCACGCCTCAGTTCGATCGGAATCGCTGCAGCCAAGCACGCGCGCAGGAGCCCATCGAAGTGCTCGGGCGCTACGGCCCCACGCTGCGTGTGGCACGCACGCGCTACGCCTGGGGCTTCATTCGCGAACAGGCAGCACTCTCTCCAAAAGTCCCGAGTGAGCTTGAGCCGCTGTATCGAACCCCCACCGAAGAACTGACACTCACAGGCGAGCTCACGCAAGGCAAGGCTTCGTTGCCGCAGGGCACCCTGCTACCCCTCGTCGGCACTTCTCAGAACACTTCCGCGACCGCTGCATACGAGGCCATACTCGCGACCACGCACGGCTTCGAGCATACGACACTCACGGTTTCTCAAGCGATGCCCACGGCGCGCCCTCTCACTCGGCGCGCATTCTGGACAGAAGCATTTAAATACATCAAGGGGCCCTACGGCTGGGGCGATGAGAACGGCGGGCGCGACTGCTCACGCTTGTGGGTCGACGTCCTCAACCAGTTTGGCCTGCATCCTCCGCGCACCAGCGGCGATCAATCGAGCTCGGGGCTATTCAGCGTCGACGTTCCTGCCGATGCGAGCGAAACCGAGCGGCTTTCTTTGCTCGACGAGGCCCATGCTCGCGGCATCGTGTTGGCTCACTTCCCCGGCCACATCATGGCGTACCTGGGCCGCGACCACCAGGGCACCCCACGAGCCTTTCACTCGTTCGCTGAATACATGGTACCGTGCGATGGCGGCGGCGAGCGCTTGCTCGATGTCGGGAGCGTGCAGGTCACAGACCTTACTCTCGGCGAAGGCACGAGTCGGCGCTCGTTCTTGCAGCGAATCACGCGCCTGACGGTGTTCGGCAAGGGCCCCGACCACGCCTTACTTGCGCTGAGCACGTTTCGTCGAGCGGTTCCACCTGCGCTGACAGCGCCAGAGACCTGCCGTGACAGCGCGGAGTTTGCGTTGTTTCGCTCACCACGAGAGCCTCACGAGAAAGCGCCGCTGCGCGTCATCGCCGTCACCCAAGACGACGCGCGTCCGGCCAGCCTGTTCCTCATCGACCCCGGGGGCGAGCTCGTCGCCCCGGAAGTACGCGATCTGGGCGTGGGTCCCTTCGCGCGCATCACAGAAATCGCGCAACCGAGACGCGGCCGCTACACCGCGTTGCTCGCGGATGGCGACCGCATCCTTGCGTGCAATCGGATTCACGTAGCGGAGCGACCGAACACCTCCCGCAGCACGGCTGTGCGCGAGCCAGAAGCCCCGGCTTGGGTCTCCAAAACGAACTGGGGACGCGCCACCGAGAATCTGTACGCCGCGTTTGTCGAGCACTTGTTCTCTCAGCCCACGGGCGACCTCGGCAGCTGGCCTTCGCTTACCCCTTTGATTGCAGATCGGAACTACAACTTACTCTTCGATCACCTCGGGCTCGGAGAGGATAGCCAACTCAAATTGAATCCCGACTGCGCGGACCTGCCGTACTTCCTCAGGGCCTATTTTGCCTGGAAAATGGGGCTGCCATTTGGCTATCGCGCCTGCACGCGGGGGCGGGCCAACGTAGCGCCGCGCTGTGGCGACCTCCTCACCCACAACACGCCCGTCACTGCGGAAAACGACCTGAGCGCATTCGACACGTTCATACGCACGAAGGTCGGGTCGAGCGTGCACTCGGCTTCTGCTCGCACGCTACCGGATGACGAAAACAGCGACCTCTACCCGCTGCCGCTGACCCGCGAAGCGCTCAAGCCAGGCACGGTCTTTGCCGACCCCTACGGACACACCCTCGTAGTCGCCAAGTGGATCCCGCAGGGCATACGCGGCGCAGGCATGCTCATCGCGGCCGATGCCCAACCCGACGCCACAGTGTCTAGAAAGCGCTTTTGGCGCGGCAATTTCCTGTTTACGCCGGAGACTCACGAAGTCGGCGCTGGCTTCAAGGCATTTCGCCCGCTTGTCGAGCGCCGACAGGATAGATGGGTCGAAGCCTTGAGCACGGAAGCCTTGGCTTCGGCCGCTGCCTTTATTCCAGCATCGCGCAGCCAGCATGAAGGCACGCTCGATGACTTCTATGCACGAATGGACGAGCTGATTTATCCGCGTCCCATCGGCCTCGAGGATCGCCTCGATCAGCTGGTCAGCGCTTTGTATGAGCAAGTCGAGCGCCGCATCGAAGCCATCGACGTAGGCGAACGCGGCATCTCGCGCGGCGCCCGACCTGTCAGTATGCCGGAGGGCTACGCGGTTTTCGAGACCACAGGCGCCTGGGAAGACTTCGCCACGCCCTCCCGGGACATGCGACTTCTCATCGCTATCGATGCCGTGCGCAAATTGCCTCGCGAAGTCGGGCAGCGTCCAGAGCGCTTCGGCCTGAAGCAGGAAGATGCCGCGGCCAAGGAACAGGCAACCGCCGAGCTGCTGCAAGCCGCCCTGGCAGCACGTAGGTTTCGTTACACACGCAGCGACGGCTCAGCCTTCGAGCTCTCGCTGTCAGACGTCGTGTCACGCAGCGAAGCCCTGGAAACTGCGTACAATCCGAACGACTGCCCGGAAGCCCGCTGGGGCGCCGAAAAAGGTAGCGAGGAATACGCCCCCTGCGCACGCACTGCTCCCAAAGCCCAGCGCGCCCTCATGGAGCGCTACCGTCCCTGGTTCCAAGGACGCAGCCGGCCCCCGCGCTAGGAGCCGCTTTCCCACGACCACCCACCCGAGGCGCCAAGCCCACGAAAAACCTGGCGCGCGCCGCTTGGGCCTCGCCTATCTCGGTGTACGCTGAAGCCCATGGCAGCACGCATCTACGCGACGATTGGACGGGCCCCCGATAACAATGTGGTCCTCGACCATCCAACGGTCTCCAATCATCACGCCCGTCTTTCCTGGTCGGGCCCGTCGCTAGTCGTAGAAGACCTATCCTCTGCCAACGGCACCTTCATCGATGGCCAGCGCGTGAAGGTCGCCAAAACTCGGCCAGGCGCGGAGCTCGTCATCGGTCAGGTGCCGCTTCCTTGGAGCCACGAGGGTTTGCGCGCTGTCCTCAAGGCAGGCGTGGGGGCGCGTACGTTGGTTGTGGGGGCGGGGCAAAGTGCACCTTCGTTCGTGTGCGGAGGTTGTGGGCACGTGGGCATCCTGCCTCCTGGGCCCGTGCCACCCAAGCTGAGCTGCCCGATGTGCAAGGCCAACTTAAAAACAGGCACCAAGCCCAAGGGCATTGGCGGCAGCGCTGTGCTCACCTTCGCCTCGGTACTGCTACTTGGCTCAGCGGGCGCATGGGCTGGCATGGAGTATTGGGACGCGCAAAAGGCGGCGCCCACCTTACTGTCGTCTACGCCCTCGAGCGAAGCTGCGGACGCGACACCGGATGACGTAACTCAACGCATTGGCAGTACGACAGCCAAAAAGCTCGCCGCCGCGATCGACCCGATGGACCCCGTCACACGCAACACGGCAGTAAAGATCGCTGCACGGACAGAGGGGCCGTTTCACGTAGAGCAAGTGGCTGAGATTTGGGCCGCAGTGCGGCAACCCTGGCGTTACGTCAACGACCCTGAGGGCCGCGAATACTTTGCGACGGCCAAAGAAAGCATCGAAAACGGCTACGTTGGCGACTGCGACGACTTTGCCATCACGCTTGTGTCCATGGTGACCGCCATCGGAGGTAAGGCCCGTATCGTACTGATGGACGGCCCCAAGGGCGGCCACGCCTATGCCGAAGCCTGCGTGCAGGGCGAGCCATCAGTCGTCGCGACAGCACTCATCAAGCACTACAAAAACCGCTTCAAGCGCTACATCACCGGCGCCATCCCGACGAAGATTGCTTTTCGCACCTCAGACGACTGCCCGATCTGGCTCAATCTCGATTGGAATTCCTCGGTCCCCGGGGGCGCGTACGAGCCCGAGCGATGGGCCATCGCGGTGCACGAGGACGGCCGCACCCAGACGCTCGCGCCCGCCAATCCCGTGGCCGAGGCTCAAGGGAGCACGAACGACAAGGCCACGACACACGCCAACGAACCCGTTCCTTGAGCTAGCACGCAGAAGAGATGGCTCGTACCTCAAGTCAAAGTCGCGTGGCGTGTGACGTGGCCGAGAAACCGCGGATAGCAGCGGGAGCAGACACATGCAGACACCCGACTGCGCTCAGTTGGGCTTCCGAGCCGCTTCGCTTCGACCAGGAAGCTCCGTGATATCCACTTCTGTGTGGCGCACCTTGTCTCGTATTTGCTCCTCGTGCTCCTCCGCATCCTTGTGGACTCGAATCTCCTCCACGATGTGCGCACGCTTCGTGACGTAAGGCTGCTCTGCGCTCGCTTTCATCTCGAACGAGCGATCCTGAAAGACTTCGTCGCGGTCATCTACGGGCCTGTCCACTGCGCGCCGCTCGACGCGTACGCGCTCCTCGCGAACGGTCACCGTTTTCTCCACCGGAACCGCTGTAACGTGGGTGGCCACGCGCACGCCACCCGCGTCGATCTCCCGCTTGGAGATCTCGAGTTCCTCCTCGATGATTGGGATCATGATGTCATTCGCATCGGGGCGGGCGACCGTTCTAGCCCGCTCTAGCTTCCGCGTGGCTTCATCCATACCCCCCCCCTGCGCTTTCTCCTGAATCGGTGCCGCCTCCCGAATCGGTGCCGCCTCCCGAATCGGTGCTGCCTCTCGAACCGTCTCCGCTTCGTATCGCATGGTCCGCGCCCGCATGATGGACTGCGCGTCGCTCTCCTTCGCGTCATCGACGATGACGGCCTCGAGTGTCCCACCGCGCTTTAGTGTGTCGATACACCTCGCCGCATCGGGCTTCGAGACTCCGAGACGGGTCAGCGCCCCCGCAATCCCCCCTGGCGTCTTGAGCCATTCCAGCATGGCCGAGTTGGCCGCCGCACGGCCCACTTCCGGCAGGTCCAGGGGATTCATTCCCGTGTTGGAGCCAGCTCCCGGCTCCGATGACAAAAGACCCACTTTGTCTGCATACAAACCTAGGCGAGAAAACTCGCCCAATGTCGTCTTTGCATCGCCGAGATTATTAAACAGACCGATTACCGTTTTCATGACTACTCCTTACTTACGCGGTTGAGAATGGGTTCGCGTGGGGATCGCCGTCACTTCCACTTCTGTCTTGCGGATCGTATCGTGCACTGTCTCCTCGCGCTCCGTCGTGGTCCTCGTAATCACGATCTCCTCGACGACATGCGCTCGCTTCTGAACCACGGGCACTTCAGCCTTGGCTCTCAGCTCGACTTCGGCGTCCCGCAACCGCGCCTCTGCCTCTTCGGATGTGACATCACGCTCGACCGGATAGCGCTCAACCGTCACACGTTCCTCCCGTAAGCGGACGGTCTTCTCTGCCGGAATTTGTTCGAAGTGCGATTCAATCCGCACGCCACCCGCCTCTACCGTCGAGGTCACCACTTCGAGTTCCTCGTTCACAACAGGAATGACTAGGTCGCCTTCTTGCGCGATAAGATTACGCGTAGGTACCATCTCACTCATGCGCGCCCGCTGATCAGACAAGCGCCCCGTGCGCTCGGCCTCGTCGGAACGCTCTTCGACTTTGCGCTCGACGGGCACAGAGGGGATGGGCGTTCCTACCGTATCTTGCGCTTCTCCCGTCGACTCCGCCTTGTGCGGCACACGGAGCGCGGGGTCGGCCCACGGTTTGTCGATCGGCCGTTGTCTACGCAGCGCCACGGCAGCGTCGCCAATGTACACATCGTGTGCGGGAAACCTGCGACCGTCTGAAAGCACTACTTGAGCAACGTATCGCGTATCCGTGTCTACAATCAGGTCCGCCACTCGCCCGAGCGTTTTGCCTGATTCATCCTGCAAGGGCCAGCCTCGTACGTCTTCTTCCCTGTGATCTAGCTCCCACGAAGGGAGACGCGAAAGAGCGCCTAACATCCTAGCCTCCTCTCACTTCCGGGCTCCGTGGGCCCGCAGCTACTTCCGCCGTTGTGGAACGGCCGTCACACTTCGGTTTGTCTGTTCGCAAGCATCGGTGGCCTCGCTACACACTGCAGCCCCCGTGCCGACGCTGAACTGAGCCGAAGGAACTCCCCGCGCACGCAGCTCCCTCCCGATGACCTCGGCGCGACTTTGCGCAAGTTCCGGCCCTTCCACACTGCCAGCGCGCCCCTCAAGCCGCACCTTGCTGTCTGGATTCGCCTTCAAGCAGCTTGCGAGCGCCTGTATCGCGCCGCGGTCGGTGGCGGAGATTGCAGAGGAGCCCGCAGAGAAGCGGAGCGTCGCCGGATCGCACGCCGTAACCGTGTTGGTGCTCGCTTCGCGCCTGCCGAAAACTCCCCACAGTAAGAGGAGTCCGCCTGCAAGCAAGAGTAACCAGGGCCATACGGCTAATTTGTGCTTACGCTCGTGGATGTGAACTTCGTCAACGCGATGCCCCACCGCGCTGTGGTGTAAGCCCGATGAACGCAATGGCTCGCGCTGTCTTGGATTTGCCATCTCCATCCTCCTGCAGGTTCTTCCGGAACTCTCGCTGCTCTGAAGGCATGCTGCGGGCCAAAGGTATGAGGCCAGCTTCTTCCGCCAAACGCGACGACGCCGTGTTTTCCAGCTCATTCAAACTGTCCGCGCTCGCCGCGTTGGATGGTCCCTTAGGTGGTCACGTCGCGCTCTCTCGCGAGCACTCAAGCCACTTTATTTCCCGCTTTTAGTCAGAACAGGAGGCGCTGCAGCAACGCGTCACGTCGTCGCCAGCGCTCACGTACGCGACGAACACGGGAAAGCGCCGCTCGATCTACGGCACAACAAAGGACGCACGATCCGACAGCGCCCGCTGAATGTACTCAGTGGTAAACCCCGACCGCGTGCGGCGCTGAAACCATTCTGGTCTGACCGCTAGCAGCGACAGACTCACCCGCACGCAGACGTCTTTAGAGCGGCGTGCCCTCGAGGTGCGTACGCACGAGACGCTCTAAT
>CAZEWA010000039.1:0-34050 GCA_964515685.1 uncultured Polyangiales bacterium
CCGGCATCGTCTGCAACTACAACTCGGTGCCCTTCGACACGCGCAAGCCCTTCGATCCGAGCGGCATCCGCCTCGGCACGCCTGCCATCTGCAGCCGCGGCATGGGACCCAAGGAGGCCGAGCAGGTCGCCGATTGGATTGCCCAGGTCGTGAAGACGCCCGACGACAAAGCCCTGCAGGCCAAGGTCAATGCCGAGGTCAAAACGCTGTGCGACGGCTTCCCCGCGCCTGGCTTGCCCCAGAGCTGATGCAGTTCGCGCGCACCTAGGGGCAGTTTCTTGACGGGCGACGAGGCCATGTGGTGGGGTGTAGGACAACCATGTGGTCCGCCTTCCACCACGCCTTTCAACGCCTGAATCCGCAGCGCCATGAAGCGCGCCTCACGGCCGCTGCGGGCGAGGCGCGCAACGGCATTTTGGCAGGTCTCGGGCTTGTGTGCGCCGCCGGGGGCCTTGTTGGCTATCTCACTCTACCCGACGCGCAGGCCCACGCTGCCAACCAACTTGAAACGCAGCTGCTCGGCCGCGTGGTGGAGCCAGGTGCCGCCCCCTCCCCCACGGCTCTGAGCGCGGCGCGCGCGTTTCTGCACGCGCCCATCAAGATCACGGTGGGTCCCTGGGAGTTCATGACCACGCGCGACAAGCTCGGCGTCGTCGTGGATCTGCCTGCGCTCGAAGCCTTGCTCGTGGCGGCATCGGATAGCCAGTCGCCCTTGCGCCGCGTGCACGCCCAAGAGCGCGGTGACCTCCCGCTCACGCTACCGATTCCTGCGAGTCTCGAGGGAGAATCGGCCGAAAAGGTTTTGCTGCGCATCAAAGACCAAGTGTTTCAGCGCGCGCGCGACGCCCGCATCGATCTGCGCACCTCGCGCACGATTCCCGAGCAGCAAGGGCTTGCTCTCGATGTACAGGCAACGCTCGATCGCCTAGCAAACGCCGTGTTTTCAGGGCAAAGTCAGCTCGAAGCAGTGGTCATTCGCACTGCGGTCACGCGCACAGCCAAGGACCTCGCGCAGCTCGACTTCGCTGCCGTCCTCGGAACCTTCGAGACTCGCTACAACACGCTCGATTCTGATCGTTCGTACAACCTGCGCGTCGCTGCGCGCCATATCGATGGCGTTGTGCTGATGCCTGGCGAGGTCTTCGACTTCAACGCCATCGTCGGCGAACGCAGCGAAGTGAACGGCTTTCGCTCAGCCCCTGTGATCGCAGGCGGCGAGCTCGCGGATGGCGTCGGCGGCGGTACCTGTCAGATTGCCGGCACGTTGCATGCGGCGGTTTTCTTTGCCGGGCTCCCGTTCGTCGAGCGCAACAACCACACGCGCCCAAGCTCCTATCTCAAGCTCGGCCTCGACGCGACGGTCTCCTATCCGAAGCTGAACTTTCGTTTCAAGAACGACCTCTCCCATCCGATTGCCATCGGGGTCACGGTGGGCAGCGGGCGGGTTCGCACCGAGATAAAGGGCCCCCAATCGCTGCAGCGTGAGGTCAGCTTCGTGCGGCGTATCGATGACGTGCGCCCCTATGCGGAGCTCGAGCGTGAAGATGCCACGTTGCCCAAGGGCGTACGCGTGTTGTCGCAACGAGGGGTTCCCGGCTTCAAGGTCACTTCTTTCCGGCTGATTCGCGAGCCCGAGTCGCAGGTGGTGCAGCGGGAGCGCAGCGACGATACCTACCCTCCAACCACGCAGATCTTTCGCGTGGGCACGGGCCCTAAAGCACCCGAGGACTACGTGCCACCGAAGGGCGACCAGCACAGCGAATATCAGGCCGACGAGTACCTGATTCTCACGATGGGTCCGGGTATCGAAGGCCTGCAAGAGACTGTGCGCCGCGAAGGTCGAACTGGTAGCTCGGGCTGGACCGTCCGCGAGGGCATGCCTCAAGTACAGTGATGGCGCTTGCCTTAGAGAGACTCGCGGCAGCTGAAACGCAGGCGTGATGGAGCAATGGCTCTGCGACTGCTAGGGTCGAGAGGTCATGGCCTCACTGTCGGGAAAACGAATTGTCGTGGGTGTGGGAGGCGGGATCGCGGCCTTCAAGGCCGTGGTCTTGGTGCGCGAGCTTCTACGCCGAGGCGCCTCAGTGCGCGTGGCGATGACCGAGAGCGCAGCGCGCTTCGTGGGCCCTGTGACGTTCACCGGTCTCGTGGGGACGCCACCTGTGCTCGACCTGTGGGATCCGAGCTACGCGGGAGAAGTGCACGTGGAACTCGCCGCGTGGGCGGATGCCTTGGTGCTGGCACCGGCGACGGCGAACCTGATGGCACGGGCAGCTTCCGGCATGGCAGACGACGCAGTGCTCGCGACCCTGCGTTGTGCCGATGTGCCCACGCTGTTTGCACCCGCCATGCACCCGCGCATGTGGCGCTCCAAGGCGACGCAACGCAACGTTACCCTGTTGCGCGAGGACGGCTTCCACTTTGTGGGCCCGGTGCACGGAAAGCTCGCGAGCGGCGAAGAAGGTATGGGACGCATGAGCGAGCCCGAGAGCATCGCCGACGCAGTTGAAGGGCTTCTTCGCTTGGTCACGCAGGACCTGGCTGGGCGCAGAGTGCTGGTATCCGCGGGGCCTACGATCGAAGACATCGATCCGGTGCGTTTCTTGAGCAATCGATCGAGCGGGCGCATGGGGTACGCCATTGCAGAGCGCGCACGCGCACGCGGTGCACAGGTGGTGCTCGTGACGGGACCTGTAGCGTTGACCCCGCCTGAAGGTGTGGAGCTTGTTTCGGTGCGCTCCGCACTCGACATGCACCAAGCCATCACGTCGCGTCGCGATGATGTCGACGCAGTGGTGATGACCGCCGCAGTAGCAGACTATCGCGCGGAAAACGCGCACGATCACAAGCTCAAAAAGACCGACGAGCTCACGCTAAAACTCATCAAAAACCCGGACATTCTGGCAGATCTCGGGGCTGTGCGCAGCGGCGCCAAACCCGTCCTGGTCGGCTTTGCCCTCGAGACGCAGAACGTCATCGGCTACGCCCAGGACAAACTCACTCGCAAAAAGGTTGACCTTGTAGTCGCCAATGCAGCACGTGATGGTTTGGGCGGCGACACCAACGACGCAACCTTCGTCCATGCGTCCGGCGCCGAGCCCCAGGGTCTGCTCGACAAGCACGCACTCGCCGATCGCATCTGGGATTGGGTTCTTCGCCGCCTCTGACCCCTCAGCCGTAGCGCCGCTCAAACAACGCCCGCAAGCCAACATGGCGGCGCAAAAGGCCGAGACTGAGCTCCGCGTGCCCCTCGGCAAAGCCATTGCCGATCACCAAATCGACATCTTTGCCCACGCCCTCAGCGCCCAACGCCGCGCGGGAAAAGCTTGTGGTCATCGCAAAAAACACCACTTTCGCCCGCGATTTGGCGCACAAAATGGCGCCCATCTCGGCGCCCTCTACGTTGACGCAGGAGATAACCAAGTCGAACTCTTCGCCCGCGTTCACGCTGAGCGCAGCCGCTCGTACCGCGAGAGGGTTTTGCGCATCGGCCTCGACTACCTCGTCGCAAAACGCGAGCGCTCTGAGCTCCGCGGCAGCCTTCGGATGGGCTTCGAGCCCCACCACGCGTCCACTCGAGCCCACCCGATTTCGTGCCTCGGCCGCGCACAAAAGGCCGCTCTTGCCGCCCGCCCCTAGCACCAGCACCGACTGCCCAGGCATGACGGCTCGCCCCACGAGCGCAGGGGCGCCGCAAACATCGAGCGCAGCGAGCGCCACGCGCTCCGGCAGATCAGCGGGCAACACTGCAAAGGGCGCTGAATCAAACAACACGGCCTGCCCACGAATGTCGATTTGTGCCGAGTTCGCGCGCACGGCCACTACCTCGTCGATGCGCAATGGCGTGAGCGTAAGCGAGACCAGCGAAGCAACCCTCGCGCCCAGCGGAACCTGCCTCGACACGCTCTTACCAACGCGTGCGACCGTTCCAAGCAGCATGCCGCCCGATCCCGTCACAGGGTTGTGCTGCTTGCCCCGCATCGTCACGGTGCGCATGACGCAGGCAGCGACCTTCCCTGCGTCGCCGCCCGAAGCTTCGAGCATCTGACGAAAGCTCGCAGCGTCTAGGTTCAGCGTGTCGACATCGAGCAGAATCTCCGTGTCGAACGTGCGCGAAAAGTCGGTGTCGAGGCGCTCAGCTGCTTGCGGTAGTGCGCCTGCCGGAGAGAGCACACGATGGCTCCCCAGACGGTCCCCTACTCGCTCAGGTGATGACCCCATGCACAGGTCCCGCTCCCTCGCGCAAAATCACAGGCTCACCCTCGGTGAGGTCGACCACCGTCGATGGAATCAGGCCACCAGCACCCGCATCGAGCACGAGTTCGATGCCCTTGAATCGTGCCACGATCTCCGCCGGGTCATTCAAGATTTCCTCACCGCGATAGCTGGCGCTGGTCGACAAAAGCGGCGTGCCGAGCCCGCGCAACAGCGCTTGGGCGACCGGATGACCAGGCACCCTGATACCAACGGTTTTACGCTTACTCAGGAGCATTCGCGGCACCTCGCGGGTGGCTGGCAGAATGAATGTGTAAGGTCCCGGCAACGCCCGCTTGAGCAAGCGATACGCCGCGTTCTCCACCACCGCGTAGCGTGAGATATCGCTCAAATCAGCGCACACAAAAGTCAGAAGCTGCGACTCGTCTTTGCCCGTGAGGTGAAAGATGCGGTCGACCGCTCGCTTGTGCCCGAGCCCACAGCAAATGCCGTACACCGTATCCGTAGGGTAGACGATGACTTCGCCCTGCTTGAGCGCGTCGACTGCCCGTTGGATCTTCCGCGGCTCCGGGTGCTCAGGATTGACTTCTATGCGCATGACCGAGCGCTACCCCGATTGTGAGTGCAGCATCTTTTTGGTGCTACCGTCTTCGAACAGCACTTCCACGGCGCCGTCGGGTGTCACCTTCTTGACCTGCCCAACGCCAAACCGCGCGTGCACAAACCAGTCTCCCTCACGATAGCGGTTCGCGCGATCATAAGGTGACGCGGTTACGCGCCGCTGCGCCACTTGAGTCGGATCGAGCACTTCAGCCACAGCGCGCCGCCTACCGCCCGCAGCAGATGCAGGCCGCGCACGGCTACCCGTGAGCGTTTTTTTGGCAGGCGAGCTGACCGCAGCTTCACGCAGCAAGGGCGGGGTTTCGGGCGCGCTTTGGGCGAGACGCCCAACCAAACGCCGAGCCGAGGCCGTGACGCCGCTGCGAGGATCACACACTCGCACGATCTCGACCTGCGCCGCACGACTCGTCTCGTGGTAGCGATGGGCAGCACGCACGATGGCCGCCAAGCGCTCTTCGGGAGCCACAGCGTTCGGGCCTTCACCCAACGCGCCGAAGCCCACGCTCACAGAGTTGTTGTTGGCAGCGATTTCGAGGCAACCGAGGACCACCTTTTCGATCACGCTCAGACCAGGCGCATCGGCCTGCTGTGCGTTCTCTTCGGGTCCGCGCGTCACCGCCCACAACAGGTAGTTGCAGTGCAACTTGCCTGGGTGAAGGCGCACAACCTCGCCGATTTCAAAATTGCCCCCGCGCTTCTCACGCTGCTTGTCGAGCGCGTCGCGCAAGCCGGGACCGTATGCGTCGAGCAGGCTTCGATCGGACCCTGGCCCTGGCCAAAGCCTCAAGTCGCTTGCCCCGTCGTGCACCAAGACTTCGACGCGCTGAGAAGAGGGAAGCGAGTGGACACCTGCATTGGCCCAGAAAATATCCATATGCGGCCGAAGAGCTAGCACAACACGATGCGATGCGCCGGTTCTCTTCGACGCCTTGTTTCACGAAGGGTTTCAGTGCTTGCGATACGTGGAGCTTCACGTCAGATTGCGCGTCATCATGGGTGATTCGCAGGCTTCCGGTCCTTTCATCGTCATCACCGCCGTGCTCGACGCCGAAGCACGCCCTGCAGCCATCACGCGCGCGCATGGCGAAGCCTTCGATCGTGCCTTGCGCGCAACGAAGGGCCAGACCATCTCCAATCTAGATTTGGTCGAATTGACCATCGACCACGCGACGCACGTTGCGCTCCGCAAGCACCTTGGCCTTCCCGAAGATCAGGCTGGTGTTTACGACGTCTTTCCGCTTTCTCCGGCGCTCGCCCCGGCAGTCCGCAAGGCTGCGGGCCAGTTCTTGGCGGCCGAGGCGCTGTGGGCCTTGGATGCCCAGGGTGTGCTCGGTGCTGGAGCGCCCAGCGTCAAGCTCGACCTACCCGCCGGCTGGGACAAAGACCCCAAGGCAATTCACGAAAAGCTCGTGGAATCCGGGGCGCTTGAGCTGAACGAGCAGGCGGTCGATTCGTACAAGGCGATCAAAGCCGCCTGGAACGAAGGCTAGTAGGCCAGCGCTGCCGTCTCGGGGCGCTGCCTCGGAATGGTTTCAGCCGACAGCGAGCTCGGCGCTGGGCCCGAGCGCCGTCCTCTGTTCCTGCTTGAGGTAGCGTACAAGGCCTCGCTCCCAAGCCACGAGCCCGCGCCGTTGGGATACCCAGAGCGTGTCGGGGAGCGCGAGCCGCCAAGGAGCCGACCTGTGCTCCTCGAGCGCAAAATCGATGCCCACGCGCGGCCCGACCAAGAAGGTCTTAGCCGGCGGTGCGTCCAGCAATTCCACGCCGCCAGCCTCGAACAGTGGGTGGCCGCAAAACGACGTGTCGAGCCCGAGCGCAGCTGCGACTTTGCCGGGCCCCGTCAGGAGCACAGGGCCGCTTTTGCCGCCTCGCCGTGCAACGACGTGCTCGAGACCTGCCACTGGCTCGCAGGAGCGGACCATGACGCCTGAGCCGCACCCGTCAGCGTCTGCCACCACGTTGAACATCTGATGCAGGCCGTAGCAGAGGTAGACGTAGGCACGCCCTGGAGGTCCCCACATGGGAGCATTGCGCGGTGTACGGCCACGGTGGCAGTGGTTGGCTGAATCAAACGGGTGGCGATAGGCCTCCACCTCGGTGATGCGCAGGGTCACCGGACCGTGGCGCACGAGCTTGCCTAGGAGCCCCGCTGCGACGACCAAGCACTCGCGGGCAAAGAACGATTCGGGCAGCAGGCGATGGGACACAGCGAGCCAACATAGCAGCCCAAGGTCGAGACATCGGCTGGCCTTAAACGTTTACGGGGACACTGCCTTGGCAGCATCCCCGTAAACTGTCTCTCACTCTTTGTGACCCCAACGAGAATCGAACTCGTGTTACCGGCGTGAGAGGCCGATGTCCTAACCGCTAGACGATGGGGCCAGTTTCACTCTGTCGAGTAGTTCGGGGACAGGGATTCGAACCCCGATAGCCAGTACCAGAAACTGGCGTCCTACCATTAGACGATCCCCGAATCCCGCTGTTTTCCAGAAGGAACCTCGCCACCTCGACCGGCAGCGAAGTGGGCGTTTTTTAGGAGAAGGTTCCTCGCCTGTCAAGCGACGACGAGACTTGGGGGCGCTTTCCTAAACTGGGCACGGAAACTAGGCGGGTCGCCCAGAAGAAAGTCGCTGCCAGCAATGGGCCCGCACACCCCACAAACAGCGCCGTCCAGCCGAGAAAACCGCGAGCAGTCCATACATTCCACAGCGACACCTGCAGGGTGGTGAGCAGCGCGTCCAGGCTGGTCAGCACGATTACGACGCGTGCGACCCACGATCTCCAATGGCGAACTAGGGACAACATGAGCACGATGAGGAGAACGTCGAAGCCCACCCAGGCGTGATGGATGAACGAGCTCGGAAACCAGCGCGGCCCGTCGAGCCACCAAAGTCCGAGGGTCCAAGGCACGAGCAGTACGGCAAGCATGAGCGTGGCGAGACGCCGCTGGTGCACGAGCGTGCTGAGTGCGAATGGAAGAAAGCCGCGCGGGGCGAAAGCCGACAGGACGTCGCGCAGGGCAAGAACGCCTATTTCCCGCGAGGGAAAGGCGAGATGCACGGGCTCCCAACGAGCCGGACGCAACTTTTCCTTGAACGCGCGCACGCCTGAAAAGTTGTAGAGGCGGTTGGTAGAGTCGCGCGTGAAGCTGAGCACGCGCCCCACGTTGCCCGATAGTGGGGCCAGGCCGAGCGTGGCGTAGCGGCAGCCTTCCACGGCAAACGATCTAAACAATGCGTCGATAATCAGCTCGGCCACTCCGTTCGGGGCATGCGGATCGCGGATCAAATCCTCGATGAACCAGCCCTGCTGGGCGTACACCGGAATCGCCACGCCGAGCCCCTCCACGCGCCCTGCCCGCTCGGCCACCACAAAGCGCCGCTCCTCTGGGAACTCGAAGGGATGCACGCGCACCATGAACTGCAAGGCCGTCATGCGCTTGCTCGACAACCAGCGCGCGATGAGCGCCTCGCTGTCCTTGCGCACGGGGCTCTCAAGGGCGGACACCTCGCTCGCCGTGAGCAGACGGGTCGTCACGCCCTTGGCGCGAGCGCGCCGCAGTTGCTCGCGCAGACTGCGACTCGACGCGAGCGTGTGTTCCCAGTCCTGAGGATCCCAGACGGCCTGCTCGCCGATATGCGTGGAGCGAAGCTGCGAGCGCGCGGCGAACTCCTCACTCACATGAAAGAACCGTATTCGCTTGTTGGCGAGACGCGCCGCGGCCGCGAAGGCGCGCACCACTTCTTGTGCGTCCTTCGTGGAGCATACCGGTTCGCCCGCCGTAACCCATGCGCCGCCCACGTCGGCGTAGGCCACGACCCCAGCGTCGCCCCAAAACCAATAGGCGAGCCCTGGCTCCAGGATCTGAAAACTGGTGGACTGTGTACCGTGTCGACGCAGGAGCGAAAGCACGCGCTGCGACGTGTCGACGCTGGAACCACAGCAGCTCACCGCTCGCCCCAACGCCGGCGCAGGCCCCACTCGAGGGCGATCAAGACAAACAGGAGAACGGCCCACTGCGCTTGGCTAAACGGCGCATGGCGCTCGGTTCCAAGAGACGTGCTGCGGCTGGCGTCGAAGGCTTTGAGCGCTGGTGCCTGGGCTGCTGAGGACACAAAGCGCCCGGCGCTGCGGTTGGACAGGTCAGCGAGAAACTCCGGACGCGGCCGAGGGTCTGACAGCTCCACACCCGACAGCTCGACCAGCAGCGGCATCTGCGCGAGGTCTTTGCCCTCGGACAGCAGCACCGCTTGATATGCACCAGGCTCCGAGGGAGCGTGCAACGTCGCCTGCAGCCTGCCCTGCTCATCGCTCTGCGCGGACACCCGGCCATGGGCCGCCCCGGTCGCATCGCGCACCTCGACTACGAGCTCTTGATGCTTGAGCGCCCGATAGGAATCGTCACGTGCGAGCCCTGTAACTTCGACGCTTGCACCTGGCAGATAGTTCTCACGCGACAGCGTCACGGACGCAGGCTCGAGCAAAGGGTCACGCGTGAGCCAACGGACGCCGCGATCCCAGAAGCGATCGTAGGCAGAGGGGTCTTTGCCACGCCCGGCCGTGGGCATGCTCCAGTGCCAGCTCGTGTCGGTAGCGAAGGCCAGGGTACGGCCACGACCGTACCTACCGACGCTCAGCACGGGCAGCCGCGAGCCATCGGGCGTACGCGCGGACGGATGCTCCAACAACACTAAGCCACTCTTGTGCACCCCGAGCAGCGCGTTGGCCCCGACCAGCGGATCCAAGCTGCGAAACGCCGCCACCGTCTGCGCGGGTTCGGGATACAGCTCGAGCAGCGGGTGGTGCAGCAGGCCTGCGACTGGCTCGGGCGAAAAACTCCCTTCCACGATGACCGCACCCGCCGGATCCGATGCACGCATGCGAACCGGCAACACTTCGGCCAAAGGCGTGCTCCCGTAGCCGCCTCCATCGAAGCTGAGCGAGCCGCCGATCATGGCGAGCCCCCCACCTTGCGCAACGTAGTCCCGAATCAACGGCAGGTACGGCTGCATTTGATAGGGCGCGTAGTCGAAGTCCTGCAGGATCACGACATCGAAGCTCGTGAGGTGCTGACGAAACAGCTCATCCGTCGGAAAGGGAATCAGCGCAAGCTCTGAGGGGCTCGACATCGTGAGGTCGTGCACGCTGCGCAAAATGAAAAACGACACCAGGTCAATCGACGGATCACGCTTGAGAAAGCCGCGCAAGAAGCGCTGATCCCAGCTGGGCCTTCCTGACACATGGAGCACGCGCATGCGGTCGCGTGTGACGCGGGCCATGAACGGTCGAACGTTGTTTTCGGGGACGTCATCCCGGTCGTCGACCGCAAGTTCAATGGCGTACACCTCGCGCCCCAAGTCGCGTGGCTCAAACTGCAGCTCGAGGGAGGTCTCGCCGCCCTCCTCGACCTGCACCGTTTCACTGGCAAGGATGCGACCTTGGCGCTTTAGCTCCACCGTCAATGCACGCGCGCCGAGGCCCGTGCTCGCGAGCGTCACATGGACGCGCGCGGTTCCGTGCAAGAAGGCCACAGCATCCGGCTGGATACGCACGATGGCGTCGTCGCGCAGCGGACGACCATCGCCGGCAAAGACGCTGTGCACGCGAGCGCCGAGCTCTTTCGGGCCGCCACTCCCTTGGGTGTCAGCCCCATCGCTAACCACCACCACCGCGCCGAGGTCTTCGCGCTGACTGAGCTCACTCACCCGCCGCCCAAGCCAGGTTGCGGGCGCGCGCGGGGAAAAAAGCCGGTCTGTCGGCTGCCCCAGCTGCCCCTCGATGGGCGCAACATCCTCGCCCAGGGCATACCACTCCGCATCCTTGCCTTCGGGACTATCGCGCCAGCCAGCGAGCAGCGACTGCACGCGTTGCGCACGCGTTTCGTCGTTGGTGCGCACTCCCATGCTGCGTGAAACATCGACGACGATAGCGAGCTTGCCGGGCTCTGTGCGCACGCGTTCCGCCCAGAACGTGGGCTGCGACGTCAGCGCGAAGATCGCTACACCACTCAGCCAGCGCAGCAAGATAAGCCCAACCCGCCGTAGGCCGCGCGCTTGCACGAACGAGCCTGCCACACACAGGCAGAACAACACCACGCCGAATAGCAAAGCCGTGGTCGCCCCGCCTGGGACGCCAAATCCGACCTGCCAATGTGTCGCGACCTCGGGCTGCATCGCTTACGGCCGACCGCCCCGTCTGCGCAGGATGAAGGGCGCATGCACTTGGTCGTCCTTGTAGTCGAGACAAAGCGCGTACATC
Organism: uncultured Polyangiales bacterium; assembly: GCA_964515685.1. Classification (GTDB taxonomy): domain Bacteria; phylum Myxococcota_A; class Polyangia; order Polyangiales; family DASUME01; genus DASUME01. Next base: position 11,095 of record CAZEWA010000039.1, read on the forward strand.
ACCAGGTTGACGCCGAGGCGAATCGCCTGCTCCCGCTGGGCGAGTCCTCCAGGCGTGATGGCGTAGGCTGCGTCCCCGTTTTCATCTCGCGCCCACGCTCCCCCGAGGTCGTGGCGACTGTACACGACGGCCGCGCGGCCCGCATGGCTCACAACCTCGACATAATCGGGATTCGCCACGCGCCCCATAGGCTTGTCGAGCAAGTAAAAGCTACGGTAAATCGTGTGTTGGGCGGGCAGCCTCGAGAGCCTCTCGTTGGGAAACGCCCGCGCTAGGTCGCGACGCACGCTGGCGTCGAAGCTGCCCGACTCAGGCGAAGCGTCGTCGATCAGCACGAAGCCGCCGTACTCCACAAAACGCCTCAGCCCCGCGAGTTCCTTATCGCTCATCGGCTCGAACCCGCGGTCGGATGCCCAGTACAAAAACGGCGTCCGAAAAACACTTGGGTCGTCAAAGCGCGTCACGGACGAGTCGAGCGAGGTCTCGATGCTCGTACGCTTTCGGACCTCCCAGGCGATTCGCTGCGCAGCCTTTGGGCGCGCTTCTTCCTGGGCCGGCCCTACCCGAACCCGTCGCACGTCGACCCCATCGGCAGGCCCGAGCGCGCGGGCCGTGTCGCTCGCAGAGATCGGGAAGATGGCCCCGACGACACACAGCACAAAACCGAGCCCCCAAACGCCTCGAAAGCCAAGCGCTGGCCTTGCCGCCTTGTGCTGAACGAGCTTGCCTGGAGATTGCGAAGCCATGGTCTGGGCCCTGAGCCTATCAAAAACCAAAGGAAAGGCTCGCACGCTACACTAAAGCCCATGCCGCGCAGCACTCGCCCCCTCTTCCCTCACCTCATCGCCTCGGAATCGCGCATCGCCCTGCGCTTCGGCGACCGGGCCATCGACTACGGCACCTTGGCCCTGGCCTGCGCCACGTTCAGGCAAAAGCTTGCCGCCCTGGGACTGCAGCGAGGCGACCGTATCGCCATTTGGGCGCAGCCTGAGCTTGAGACCATGCTCGGCTTCGTCGCAGCACTCTCCAACAACTTGCTCACGATTCCCCTCAATCCCGATCTGGGAGAGCGCGAGCTTTCGCATATTTTGGCCGACGCCCAGCCGCGCGCGATCTTCTCTGCCTACCCAGAGCGGGACGCCGCGCGCTCCAGCATGATTCCTGTGCACGCCTTCGAGTTCCCACTGGATTCGATGGTGACACCTATTGCGTCGCGCGAGGACGAAAATCCCGACGATCCGCTGCTTCTCGTCTACACGTCCGGGACCACAGGAGCTCCCAAGGGCGCTGTGCTGAGCTACCGCAACGTCGTGAGCACGCTCGATGCCCTGGCCGAGGCTTGGCAGCTGTCCGAGCACGACGCCCTGGTGCACGCACTGCCGCTATTCCATGTGCATGGGCTGGTGTTCGGTCTACTCGGTGCGCTGCGCGTGGGAGCGAGTATGCGCTGGCTGCCGAAATTCGAGCCGAAAACCCTGGCCGTTCACCTCGAGCCCAACAGCGTGCTGTACGCCGTCCCCACCATGTATCGCAGGCTGGCAGAAGCTGCCGAACAGGACGAACATGTGCGTGCAGGTCTTTCTCGCGCGCGGCTGTTGGTGTCGGGCTCCGCAGCTCTTCCGGCGCGGGAGCACGCGCGTCTCGCACGGCTCACGGGACAGCAAGTATGTGAGCGCTACGGCCTGAGCGAAACCTTGATCAACACTGCCGTGCGTGCAGATGGAGACCGGCGCCCTGGATATGTGGGCAAAGCGCTGCCTAGCGTCGAAGTACGCTTGGTCGACGACCAGCGCAAGCCCATCGACGTTCATGACGACGCCACGCTTGGCGAGGTGGCCGTGCGCGGCCCCAACGTCTTTCTCGGTTATTTGAACAACCCAGCCGCCACTGAAAAGGCGCGCGATGCGCAGGGCTGGTTCTACACAGGCGATCTCGGGACGCTCGCTCCCGATGGATACCTGCGTATCGTGGGGCGCAAGGCCACGGATTTGATCAAGACCGGAGGCTTCAAGGTCGGCGCAGGTGAAGTCGAAGGCGCCCTACTCGAACACCCGGCCGTGCGCGAAGCCGCCGTCATCGGCGTAGCAGACGAGGACCTCGGCGAGCGTATCGTGGCGTTCGTGGTGCCCTACGACGGCGTCCCACAGCCCGCCGAAGCGGAACTCATCGAGCACGTGCGCCGGACACTCGCCCCCCACAAGCGACCTCGAAGGGTACACTTCGTCGTCGAGCTGCCGAAAAACGCCATGGGTAAGGTGCAGAAGGCCAAGCTGCACGCGCCACAGAGCTGAAGCGCATCTACTTGCGATCGGCGCGGGCCACGTAGGACCGGTCGGTCGTGCCTTCCCAGATCTGAGAAGGCCGGAACATGCGGTTGTTTTCGATTTGCTCAAAGAGATGAGCGAGCCAGCCCGCCACACGCGCCACGGCGTACATCGGCGTAAACAGGTCGGTGGGCAGGCCGAGCATTTGATACACGATGCCGCTGTAGTAATCGACGTTCGGGTACAGGTCGCGGTCGCCGACCAGGACCTTCATCTGGTTTTCCAGCTCGACCGCGGTGTCGTAGATGGGCGTGCGCCCGAAGCGCTCGAACAGCTCGTCGATCAAGCGCTGCTCGATGGTCGCCCGCGGGTCCTTGACCTTGTACTCGCGATGGCCAAAGCCGCTGATCTTCTCTTTGCGTGCCAGCCTGTCTTCGGCCCACTCGCGGATGGCGCTCGGGCCTGTGGCGGGAATCGAGCGCAGCATGCGCAAGACCGCTTCGTTCGCGCCGCCGTGCAGCCCGCCCGACAACGCGGTCACGGCCGACGACACGACCGCGAACGGATCCGCCAGCGTCGACGCCGCCACGCGCGCGCAGAAGGTCGAAGGCGCCATGGAGTGCTCGGCATGCAACACGAGCATCGTGTCCAGTGCGTTGGCCACCAAAAACTCGGGCTCCTCGCCTGTGAGCATGTAGAGAAAATTGGCCGCGTGGTTGAGGTCCGCGCGCGGTGCGAGAGGGTCGTCGCCGCGACGAATACGGTGAAACGCCGCCACAATGGTCGGCACCTTGGCTATCAACCGCACTGCGCACAGCCGCGAGTACTCGTTGTCGTGGATGTGGTCGCCGGGATAGAACATGCCCATAGCCGCAATCGTCGCAGCCAGAGCATCCATGGGATGACCGCTCTCCGGAAAGAGCTTGAGCATGTCGATGACGCGAAACTTGAGCCTGCGCTCTGCGAGCAGCTCCGCCTTGAAGCCGTTGAGCTCCACCTCGGTAGGCAGATTGCCGAACAGCAAGAGATAGGCGACTTCTTCGAACGTGCAGCGGTCTGCCAAAATCTCTACGGGGTAGCCGCGATACTGCAGTCGGCCGTGCTCTCCGTCGATGAAACAGACACGAGAACGCGCTGCAGGAACCCCTGCAAGCCCAGGAACATACGGGACAGCCGTGTCGTCGGACATGGCGCTTACGTTACGCGCTAGACTCGCGGCGGCAAGTTGGTAAGTCCCGGCAACAGGCCGGCGCCGGGAAACACACTGCTCCGCCTCAGCTCGCGCTGGGCCGCCGGCACCTGCTCTAGCAGGGCCCGCAAGTGCTCCGGGGTCACCTGATCTTCGCCTGAAAGCAGCGTCGCCCCCTCGGTCACGAGCTCTTTTGCGCGCTGGGCATAGGCGGCCGGCGACAGCTCGCCCGGACCACCAGACCACACGCCCCAGGGCCTGTCTTGATTGGAAAGTGCGGCGATCGCGCGCATTTCCCCGGCTGGATCGCTCGGTACGGCAATGAACCCCTGCGCCCCTGCCCCGGCCAATGCGCTGCACACGGCCTCGAGCGCTTCCCCGTCAGGCAGCACGGCTGTTTCGAGCACGCGCAGCGCGACCAACACCGGCAGCCCCGTGCGCAGCGCGGCCGAAGTCGCAGCCACCGCCTCGCGCAACGAACGCGCCGCGTCCACGAAGATGAGATCACAGCCCGATGCCGCCAAACGCTGCGCATGCGCCATCTGCTCACCCCGCAGCATCAAGTCCGAGCCTGTCATCGGAGGCAGGACGCCAGCCACGCACACAGGACGCGTCGACTTGTCGACCGCCTCCACCGCCAGGTCCACCGCTAGCGAAGAGAGCTTCGCCGCCCGGTAGCCGTAGCCCGTGCGCTGCAGGGCTCCGGGCGTCGTCTGAGCCGTATTGGTGCGGATGATGTGCGCCCCGGAAGCGCAAAACTCGTCGTGAATCGTCGCTAGGACATGGGATTTCGAGCCGAGCACGCAGGCCGTCCCGAGCCCGCTGTCGACCTCAATGTCGCTTCGACGAAGGGCGCCTCGGACGCCTCCATCGAACACAACAGGCCCTCCCGCTTCGATGCGGGCCAATAATCCGAGCGCGCCGGTGTTCTCCACCCCTCAAGGATACGAAACCTAGCTTGCTCCCGTAAACGAAAAGGAGGGAGATTCGTTGTGCGTGTCAGGGAACTACCGCGGGGGAAGTCGCCAAAAGTGCGCGAGCCAAGGCGACTGCCAGCGCGGGCCTGGGCTCTGAGGCCACCTCGAGCGCGAAACTTGGACGAAGTTGGCGCAACGCTCGGGGCCAGCGCTCTGGGCCTCGATCACCCACCACCAGGGTTGATAGCTTCGCCTCGAAAGTAAGCGCCGCCGGCAAGCCCACCATCAGCCAACAGGGTGCGGTCGACCAGCCGGCTTTTGCGTTGGCATCCTGCACGAGGTCCTCCAGACGGGTCGCCTGCGGGGGCGCTGGCACGGCGAGCCGCACGACCTGACTCGCTACTGCCTCGAAAGCCCGCTGCGAGGCGCTCAGCAACTCCGGCGCCTGCCCGAAGGCCGACAACACCACAGGAACCCTGTGCCCCGCCGCCGACAGCGCCGAAAGCAAGGCGAGCGCCCACAGGGAGGCGGCGTGACCCTGGTCGGTGTCCACCACAGACACGCACCGCCCTGGCAGCTCCAGACGAGGCGACAAAACGGCCCAATCCTCAGGGGTGAGAGCGCTCGGACTGTGAAGTTTGAGGCGGCGACGTTCCATGGAGCAGGCCTCCTATGGAATACCTGTTCGGATGCGCAAGGAGCCGTCTGTTCGACACATGGAAATGCCTTCGGTAGAGTGCGTTCCCGGGATGGACGTTACCTGCGATCAATGCGGAGCCGAGTACGAGTTTGACGAGACGTTACTTGGAGACAAGGGCGCGACCGTCAAATGTTCGAACTGCAACCACGTCTTTCGAGTACTCGGGAAGAAGGATCCCGGGCGAGCCGGCTTAAAGCTGCGCTTCGCGAGTACAGGCCGAATCGAGGCGCTGAGTTCGCTGAGAGAGCTGCAGCTACGGGTGCGCAACGGCGAGGTCACAGCGGATGATCAGCTAGGGCGTGATGGCGCAGGATTTCGCCGCCTAGGCGATGTCCCGGAGCTCTCGAACTTCTTTGCACCCACGCGCGCAGCAGAGCGCGGTCCGTCCCCCCAGCAAGCTCCCCTTCAAGTCAGCGAGACTTCGATGCCGCCCACTTCTACCAAGGACGCAGCCCCCCGTACCCCGGCCCAAGATGCCGAAGCCGCCAAGCGCACCATGGTCGGCGTGGGCCCGCTGAATCCGCATATTCCGCGCCCGCCGCGCGTGCCCCATGTGCCCGGTGCTCTGCCTGCGGCGCCGCACCAGCCGCCCTCCGCACCTGCCCGCAGCCCACTGGCCGCGAGCCCGCTGGCCGCGCCCACGAGCAATCAACCCACCACGCCAGGTGCAGCCCGCCCCCCGAGCAAGCCAGAGCCTGCCCCCCAGCCCGCACCGAGCAGCCAAGCCCCGACTGTTCAGGGTACGGCATTGCAGTACGGCGGCGACGGTCCCGCCATCGCTCGACCGCTCGGCAATACGCCGCGCTCGCTGGCTGGCGTAACCGCAGGCCCCTCCCCCGCGGCGCCCGGCCAAGGCCCAGTGAAGCTCTATCTCGCCGACGACGAAGCCCCTCCGGCGCGCGCCACCCAAGGCAGCTCCAAGGTCTGGCTTTATGCTGGCATGGCCGTGCTGCTCGGCGGAGCTGGCTTTGTCGGCCTCGGCGTTCTGAACAAGCAACAGGCTGCTTCCGAGCCCGCGCCGCCCGCAGCCGCGCAGGCCCCCGAAGCCGTCCCCGACGCTCCAGCGCCTGCCGAAGGTCAAAAGCCACTCGAACAGCCCACGGTAAGTCCGCCGAGCGCCCAGGCTCCCACCGGCCAGCCGAGTGCCGCCGCCACGCCCGCAGCGCCGCCGCCGGAGGCTGTAAAAGCCGCTGCGAGTACTTCGAGCAAGTCGTCCACGACGTCCAGTGCCAAGGCGAGCGCCGCCAGCAGCAAAACCGAAAAGGCCAGCAGCTCAAGTTCGAGCTCGACCTCAAGTTCCAGCGGGGCAAAAGACCCGAGCGACTACAGCGGCTGGGTCGCTCGCGGCGATCAGCTCTTTTCGCGTGGCGACCTTTCGGGCGCGCAGGCTGCCTACAAGAGCGCGCTCGACCTCCGCGCAACGGGCTCGGAAGCGCACTCAGGCCTCGGATTTGCGCTCCTCGCCGATGGGCGCTCCAAGGACGCCATCGGGCATTTTGACCGCGCAGCAAGCAGCGGTTTCGCCGAAGCGAACATCGGACTTGGCGATGCGTACCGAAAGCTCGGGCAGAAGAGCAACGCCATCGAAGCCTATCAAAACTACCTCGATCGCCTGCCTTCGGGCTCCAAGGCCTCGTACGCGCGCACGCACATCGAGGCGCTAAAAGGCGGCAGCTCAGGCACCTCGACCCCGCGCGAGTCCGAGACTCCGAGCACCGGCCCCAGCGACTACAAGCCTGCAGGTGAGATCGGGACCAGCGACGAGAACGGTCTGTGATGCGACTACATATCGGGAGTCTGACACTCCTCTCGCTGCTCGCGGCGTGCGGGCAACCTAAAGAAGAAGACACGCTCAAGCGACCCGCCACCGACACGCTGTACGAGCTGGACCTGCGGGATGCGCTGCCTGAGCAGGGCATCAACTTCCTAGGACAAAGCCAGCCTGGCCTCGGTGATGCGCTGGCACGCCTTAAAGAGTTGGCTGAGGAGCCGCTCGCCAAAGGGCTCTTCGTACGCTTAGGTTCTCACCAAGGACACATGGCCGATGTGGAGGACTTGGCGTCGGCGTTCGAGGCCTTTCGAACGCAAAAACGGCCCGTACACTGCCACTTCGAAGAGCTCGACAACGCCGGCTATGCACTCGCTGCGCATTGCGACCGCTTGAGCGTTGCCCCTGCTGGCATGCTCAATTTGGTCGGACTCGGCGCCCAGGTCATGCATGGGCGAAAGCTGCTCGATTGGCTTGGGGTCAAAGCCGAGCTCCTGCAGATGGGCCAGTACAAAGGTGCAGCCGATCCGTTTACGCGTGACGAGCTGAGTCCTGCGCTGCGGAAGAGTCTGGACGAGCTTTTAGACGACCTCGACGGCTCGTTCCGACAACACCTCGCCGCTCGCTCGGAGCGGACGCCGGACATATGGCAAGCGCTCTTGGACGGCGGCCCGTATCCTCCCAACGAAGCCCTCGCACACGCCCTTGTCGATGCCGTGGCACAGGACGACGAAGCGCGCGCCAAAGCACGCCTTGCGGCATCTGCACGCGTCGTCAAACCCGTGTTCGAGCGCGCCAACAAGGATCTCACGCTGCGTGAGTTGATCCTCGCGTTGGCAGGAGACGAGCGCAAATCCCGCGCAGGCCAGCCCTATTTGGGCGTCGCATACCTTACGGGAGAGATCATCGAAGGTACCGAAGGCACCTTTGAGCGCACGGCAAGCGATCCCTTCATCAACGCGCTGCGACGCTGGGGCGACGACCGCCTGGTACGCGCCGTGGTCCTGCGCATCGAATCGCCCGGAGGGTCTGCCCTCGCAAGCGACCGCATGTGGCACATGGTTCGCCGCGTAGCCGGACGGAAGCCGCTCATCGTGTCCCTGGGTGATGTCGCCGCAAGCGGCGGCTATTACGTCGCATCGGCCGGTAGCCACATCCTCGCGACTCCCGGATCCGTAGTGGGATCCATCGGCGTCGTAGGCGGCAAAATGGTGGTTCAAAACCTGGCCGAGCGCGCGGGGATGCGCGTCGACTCACTGAAGCGCGCGCGCAACGCACTGTGGTTGAGCCCGTTTGCTCCGTTTACAGAAAGCGAACGGGCACGCTTCGAGAACCTGATCAGCGGGACGTACGACCTCTTCCTGAAGCGCATTGCTGAGGGCAGAAAGCGGCCAGTCGCCGAGCTTCTCCCAGCTGCCGAGGGACGGGTGATGGGAGGCGCGCGCGCGCTTGAACTCGGCCTGATCGACGGCATCGGCGGCCTTTCGCAAGCCATCGAAATCGCCCGCGAGCGTGGAAAACTCACGCCTCGATCGCCTATCGAGGTCTGGCCCGACAGTCAGGACACACTGCGAGCACTTTCCAGCATGTTTAGCGCTCAGCAGCCACACCTGGCTTCCCATGCGACGTTGTCGCAGCTTCTCGAGGCCGCCAAACCCCTGGTCTCGTCGCCTTTGCTCTCGGTTCTCGGGGATTCGCGTGAACCCGTCGTGCTCACGATGCCCTTCGACATTCAGATTCACTGAACGCTGACACGCGCCCTTGCGGTGAAACAGCAGTCTCTCTTGCGCGCTGCACAAACGCTCACTTCCTTAGTGGTTACGCGCACTGCTAGGATTCTGCGGGATGTCGATTCACGCCATCGCTCCGAGCCCGCTCGCGCGCTTGCTCCTGGAGTTGGAATCACGCGCCGCATCGGGCGGCATTGATGCAGGCGGCCGCCGCTTGGTTCTGCTCAAGGGCGGCTTGCTCGAGGTGCGCCCTGCGCCCGACGATGGTTCGCTCGGCGAGTTTCTGATCGCAGCGGGACGTCTCAACGAAGCCGAACTTACGCAGGCACAACGCTTGGCTGCTGAGCGCAGGCTCGCGCTCGAAGCCGCCCTGCGCCAACTCGACCTCGTTCCTGTCGATGCGCTGAACGAAACGCGGCGCGCGCTCTGGCTCGATAGGTTCGTACGCGGACTTGCAGCCGAAGAACGCACCGCGAAGCAACCGAGCCTGCTCTCGCCCGAGCCGCACAGCATTCACGGCGCGACCACCGCGCTCTTGCCTTTCGTACTCGACGGTCTCACTCGCCGGGCTGCCTTTGGTGACGCCGAGAACGTGGGTAGGCACGCCGACGCTTGGTTTGAATGGCTCGATACGCCACAGCGTGAACGTGCAGCTGCGTGGGCCGATTTGGGCGACATCGACGGCCCGATTCAAACCGCCAGCATGTTTGCTCGCCATCCGGCGGCACCTTCACGCATTGCAGGCCTTGCCCGCGCAGGCCTCGCCCGCCTGAGCGAGAAGAGGCTCTCACTGCCGCCCGCTGCGCCGCGCACGCCGTCCATCGCGGCGCCCGCACCCGTTCCTGAAGGGCGTCCTCGCGGCTCTATCGCACCACCTCCCATCACGCCCTTGCCTCCCGTTGCGCCTGGCGCGATGCGCTCGGAGGGCAGCCCGCTTCAGCTCACCGCCGCCGCGTCTTGGTTTCCGCAAGCCAAGGGCACGCTGGACGATCCGCTCGATGCACTGGAACGCCGCATCGCTGCGCTCGAACAACGCGGAGCAAGCGAGGGAGAACGCGCCCAGGCTTGGCTCGAGCTCGCACGCGGGTTCATGATTTCGTTCGATTCGGTCGATGAAGCGGCGCGCGCCAATCGGGAAGCAGCGGCAGCCGCCACAGAGGATCCAAAGACCGTCGAAGCAGCCGCAAAGAGTTGCTCGGTCGTATGTCGCCCCGAACTCGCCTATGCCTACGCAAAAACCTGGGCCGAGCTCCTTGCCGAGCCCACGAAACGCGCGCAGGCGCTCACGTTTGCGGCACACTGCGCAGTGCGAGCCAACAAAGACGGGAGTGCGCTGCGAGCACTTCAACAAGCTTCAGAGCTCGCCACGGAAGACGGCCGTGCTGCAGAACGTTATGCGCGCGCCCTGCTGGCACAGGGAGAAATAAAGCAAGCGCTCGTCACAGCCCGCTCGGCAGCCAAGCGCTATCGAGAAGCGACTCCACGCGCCGCAAGGGTCGTGCTCGCGTGGGCAAGCTCAGTCGCACCCAACGATCCCGATGTAGCCAGCGACTACGCGTCCTGCCTGGCAGCCGAGGGTTACATCGAAGCAGCCGTGGCGATACTCTCGCGCGGAGCACGGCGCGCCGAGAGCCCTGAGATTGCGCGCAGGCTATTTCGAAATGCAGCAGTGCGCGCGGAGCTTTCGGCGCGGCCCGACCTCGCAGCCCATGTCCTGCTCGAAGCTATCGATTTGGTGGGCAGCGAAAACCTGTCCGCCAGCCGCTCGTTGCTCAACAGCCTTGCCGCATGTGGCGATGTCGTCGAGGTGGCGGTACTGGGAGCCGAACTTGCGGAGACCGCGAAAGACAAGGCACGCGCCGAGCTCTATGCGCGCGCGGCGGACGCTCGCCTAGAGATGCCCGGCGATTCTAGCTACGCTATCGAGCTGTACACCAAGGCACTCTGTGCAGACCCTGACCAAGCGCGCGCCTATCACGCGCTGCAACAGGTCGCAGAGACAACGCACGAAATCTACCCGCTCAGCGATGCACTCGAGCGTGCGATTGCGGCCTCCGAGCAAGACGGAACGTTGAGCGTGTTATTCGAGCGCTTCTTCGACACCGTGCGCCGCGCAGAGCAGCCGATGCTGATGCGCAAGGGCATCGAGTTGGCCGAAAGACTAGGCATTTCGGCACCCTTTTCCGCGCAAGAGCTCGAGGCCCTCACAGGGCGCGAGGCACACTATGAGAACGAAGCCCGGCGCCTGGAGCAAGAGCTGCGCACAGCTTCGAGCGAAATTCGCACCCAGGCTGCCCTCGCACTGGCCAATCACCTCCGCTGTGACCCAGATCGCAGGAGCACTGCCCAAAAGCTCTACGAAAAAGTGCTCGAAGCCGACCCGGCACATGCCGACGCCCATGCACGCCTCGAAGCGTTGCTGCGCCTGCAAGGCGACAAAACCGGCCTGTGCGTGCTGGCAAGTCAGCGTGTGCAGCACGCTCGCCGCGACTTTGCGAAAATCACGGCCATGCTGTCGTGGGTCCACGCGGAGTACGACAATGGAAACCACGCGGGCGCTATCGAGGCGTGCCTCGCATTGCTCGCCTTGGCCCCCAAACATCGCGAAGGCGTGCTTCTACTGTCGAGACTCGCGCACAGACTCGGAGACGCGACGCTGCTACGCAATGCACTAGAGCGCCGCGCAGCAGGCAGCCTCGATCCCCGCACGCGTGCTCTCGTGCATTGCACGCTGGCGCAGCTATGCCAGACGAGCGATCCGAACGCGGCGCTCGACCACGCGGAGAGCGCGCTCAGAGGCGACCCTCGATGCGCCGCCGCCGCACTGCTCGTGCTGGAGCAGCACTTCGAGTTTACGCTACAACGCCGACTGCCTCTGTTGAGAGCTGCGCGCTCGGTACTCGGCGACAACGCGGAGCTGCTCCAGGTTCTCGCTCAATCTCAGTTCGAAGCCCGGGATGCCAGAGGTCAGCTTGAAACGCTCGAGGCCCACGCCGAGCTTTCCGCGTTCGATTCTTTGCCCGCTCTGGCTCTTCTAACGCTGCTCGCCAGCGGCAACGATCCCGACAGCATCCTGCGCGCCCTACGTATCGCGCTCGACGTCGACCGCTTTGGCGAAGGCACGATTCTTCTCGCGCGCGGCGCGCTCGATAGGCTCTGGGTCCTCGGCCATCGCCGCCAAGCCATTGTCACGGTCCTCGCCGCAGCCGACGAACTTGGCGAAAACGCCACGCCGCTCGTGGAGTGGGCGGATTCGATGGTGTCGCAGCTCCTCGATCCAGCTCTCGAACGCGCGGTGCTGGAGCGCATGGTCGTCCGCACCTCGGGCCCAACTCGCTCCGATGTCCTGCGAAAGCTCGCAACATTCCACGAATCTCAGGGCGCGCGCAGCGCCGAAGCGCGCACCTATCTGCGGCTACTCGCGCTAGAACCTTCCAGCTCAGAAGTGCTCGACAAGCTAGCGTACGTGTACGCAGAAACACGCGAGTTCGACCGCTTGATGGCTGTCTTGACCTTGCGCCTCGAACTCGCCGCTACACTGACAGAGCGCCGCGAGCGCCTGCTGTCACTCGCGTGCGCAGCCATCGAAGCCGACGATCCGGCGGGAGCCGAAGACCTGATTCGCGCCGCGCTGGCAGACCATCCGGACCAAGGTGAAGAGCGTGAGCCCTCGGACGACATCGTACGCCGTGGACTTGGACTGCTGCTAGGCAGTCGTTCGCCTCAGCTCGCCTTCGACCTACTGCTCGCGATGTCGGAGAGCGCAGCTCCCGCGCGTGCCTGCGCCTTGCTCGAAGAAGCCGTGTTCATCGCGGAAACACGACTCAACAACCGGGACCTCGCCCTGCGCGCCGCCACGCTCGGGCTCGAATCGCATCCGCACCACATCACTTTCCTACTGCATTTCGAGCGTCTCGCGCTTGATCTGGGCGACGTTGCAACGGGGCGAGAGGTGTACCGCCACCTCGCCGATTCCGCGATGGGCCTGCACGGTCGCAAGGCCGTGATGTATCGGGCAGGTCGCTGGCTCGAACGCGCAGGCGCTCTCAGTGAAGCGCTCGAAGCCCTGGAAAAAGCTTTCGCGCTGACACCCAGCGAGGGAGCCATGCTGGCTGCCATCGAGCGCCTAGCGAGAGCTGCCGGCGCACCCGATGCCTTGGTGCGATGTCTCTCGTTGCTTGCAGAGCACGCCCCACTGGCTCGCGAACGGCGCCGCATTTGGCTTCGCGCAGGTTGCCTCTGCGAAGAGGAACTGCGCGACTACGAGCAAGCCGTGCATTGCTACGAACAAGCCTTGCGATCCCTCCCCGGCCCTGAGAGCGAAGGGCTTCTGTTCGCGTGCCTGACGAAGCTAAGCCCCTCGGCGCAAGAGGCTGCGACCTCGCGTCTGCGGGCGCTGTTTGCCGAACAGGCACAAGAAGCGTGGGCGACCGAACCCCGCGTGCGCGCCATCCTCTCCCTCGCGCGCCTCGAGCTTGGCTACGGCCAGAAGCAAAGTGCGTTCGAGGCCGAAGGCCATTTGCTACATGCCGTCGCAACGCTCGACGCAGATGAAGACCTCCCAGAAGCAGACCGCGCGCGACTTCTCTCACTGCACGATGCTCTCTACGCATCGCTTCCGGGCCGCGCCTCTGCCGCCTCGAAACCAGTCAAAGCGCAGGCAGCCGAACCGTTTGCTCGGCCGGTTCACATCAGCGCGGAACCTCCTCCGAGCGAGGACGTACTCCCAAGAAAAGCCCACTTCGAGCAGGCTGCCACCGTTACCGAGAGCAGTGTCCGCACCGTCTCAGACCGGCCCTACGCCTCTGCCGCCGAGGAAACCGCGTCGTTCCCGCCCAAGCCTCACGCCCACGTCTTCGGTGAGCGGAAGAACGGTGCACGACGTCGCAATCAGACCGATCCCGGTCTCGCCCCCGTCATGTTCGCGCCCCCTGCCCAGACGAAACTCACGGCCCAGCAGGACGCCGATGCCGAAGCGAAACGGCTAGAAGAGCGCGGGCGCTCCTCGCTGCGACCTGTGCAGATACCCGAGCCTCACCCATACGTTGCGCAGGTGAGCTACGGCGACGACCAGCTGCTTGCATCGCTGCTTGAAGGGGACCACGAAGGCCTCGCGTCGCTGCTCGCAAGCCCGCCGGCCAACCCCAGCCACAGCGACGCCCTGTGCGCAGGCCTGCTCAACAAAGTGCGCGCCACCGGCCGTAGCAATGTGGCCGTACTGCGGGCCTTACGAATGCTTGGTGGCCATTACCCAGCGCTGCACGGCGTGTGTAACGAAGCCATCGTCTTCTTTGATCCTCCGTCGAGCACCGTACGCCGTGTGGAGTCCGCCTCCCATCACGAGGCAAGCTTCGCGGAGGCTTTGCTTGCTGCCCGGGACGACGGCGATTTCTCGACCGCGTTCACGCTACTTGCACACCTGGCGCAGGGAGCCGCACCGCTGTTTCGGCGCACCCTTGGCTCCTATGGCATCTCCGCAAGCGACTTCATCGGTCGCAATCTCGAGCATCCCTATGCCTCGCAAGCGGCTGACGTCGCCGCGCGCTTCGGTGTGGAGCACGACGTGTATCTCCGCCATACAGGTGAAGATCGCATGGCGCTGGTCCCAACCCACCCCACGGCGATTCTGGTTGGCGACGGCGTAGCCACCGACCCGCTCGTGCTGCGCTATCGCTTCGCAAGGCTGTTCGAGTGCGCGCGCCCCGGTGGCTCGTTGCTCGCGACGCTGACCCCCGACTCGGCCCGCACCCTACTCGCTGCCGTCAAAGCCGCCTTCGGCCCCACCGACAGCAAGGGCCCACCCGTCGCACGCGATGCCGCATCGCTGGCAGCTGAGCTTTGGCGCACCATGCCGGCGACGTCGCAGCGCCAAGTCAGTAACCTGTTCCGCGTCGCCCAGAGCCAACCCAGCTACACTGAGCTCGCAGAGCATCTCAGCCTGCGCTCTGCACGCGTGGGCCTCGTGCTGACGCACGCGCTCGACGTTGCGTTGAACCAGTTTGGACAAGACTGGGATGCGGATGCACGCCCGATCGGCACGACCGCGCAGGACCTCGATCGCGCACTTCGTGAGCGCCCCGCAGTGCAGGGGCTGGTCGCGTTCGCTTTGTCGGAAAGTTACCTGAGTCTGCGCGCCGCCCTACTCCGACAACGCTAGCGCACAGAACGCAGCGCTCAGAGTTCGCAGCTCGGCGTATCGCCTGGATCACACAGGCAAGCCGTCGCGAACCCATCCATACCTTGGCGACTCAAGCAGTAGCTGATGTCCACACAGCCGGAGCCGCGAACGGGGCTCGTGCTGATCAAGCGAACGGGCCACTGCCACTCGTTCGACTCCACATCGACCTCGCCATCGGTTCGCCCTTTGACCTTGACGACCACGATGATCTGGTCGAGCGCTGCATCACCTGCAAGCGAGTTCTCACGGAGCAAATCGGTGTAAGCCTTGGGGATCAACGTGACGCTCATCACGCCCCTTCCGCCCGGTTCTACCGTTCCGGAACCCACAAAGGAGTATGGGTTCGGGAGCGCGCCGAAACTGATGGGAGCACCGTTTACCTTGCGCAGCTCCACCTTCCCGCCATTCAACGCCAGCCGGTTCGGCTCGGGTCGCGGGGGAATGTCGCTGGCCCGCGCCGTGAGGCCGCTCTCGACGCTCAGCGCCGCACCGTAGTGGGTCGCAGCCGACAGATTGAGGACGCCCGTGAACTCACACTCCTCGGAGGTGGCGCTGTAGACGCACGTATCGCCCTCGATCTCCGCACGGATCGGGCAAACAACGTGCAGGGACGCACCGTCGTCTGTGCATCCGGCCGCGCCCAGCAGTCCACACGCCGCACTGACCCCCGCGGCAACTCTGCGCGCAACGCTCCGAACCATGATCCGCCCTCCAAGAGCCGCGCAGCCCGTAGCTGACTGCGCGTCTTTAAACTGTATCGGCTCGACGGATACGCTGACAAATTTTGCGGGCTAGGAACGCACAAGCTTTCGCACGTCGGGCAGCGTGAGCGGCTCAAGCCTGGTCTCGCCCGGGGCACCTGGGACGACAAAGCGCACTTTTCCACCTTTGCGCTTTTTGTCCGAGCCCAAGAAGTCCAGGGACCTGTCGTCCACATGGCTATCCAAGTCGACAGGCAAGCCCAAGCGCTTCAGCAGGTTCACCGCCCGTTGCTCCTGCTCGACTGTGGCGGCTCCGAGGCCACGAGCGAGCCGGAAGGCCGCGACCATCCCGAGAGACACCGCTTCGCCGTGACGCAGGCCCTGGAAACCCGCTGCCGCCTCGATAGCGTGCCCGACGGTGTGTCCCAGATTGAGCAATGCTCGGACACCGCTTTCCTTCTCATCTTCCGTGACGATCCGCGCCTTGAGCAGCACCGACATGCGCACGGCGTCCGTCGTGGCGTCGAGATCGCCCGCGACCAAGTCCTCGGCTCGCTCCTCGAGCAGCTTCACGCTGGCCTCGCCGTCGAGCCATGCCGACTTCACGACCTCTGCAAGCCCTGCGCGGCGCTCCGCCAGCGGCAACGTGCTCAGCGTCTCCACGTCGCACAGCACGAAACGGGGCTGATGGAAGGTGCCGATCAGGTTCTTGCCCTGCTCACGATCGATCCCAGTCTTGCCACCGACAGCGCTGTCGACCATGGCCAGCAGGGTCGTGGGCAACTGCCCGAGCGAAATCCCGCGCAGGATGGTGGAAGCCGCAAACGCAGCCATATCGCCGACCACTCCGCCGCCGACAGCCACCACTAGCGCATCACGATCGACGCCAGCTCCGAGGGCCGCATCCCAGATCTGCTCGATGCTGGTCAGGTTCTTATGTTGCTCGCCGGCGGCTAGGCATACGGGCGTCACCTTGAAGCCAGCGTCGACGAGGTCCTGCTCCACGCGGTTGCCCCAGGGGTCCTGCACGCCGGTGTCCGTGACGAGCACCGCCTGAGCACCCGACACCGCTCGACGCGCCCGCCGCGCCAATGCATGACGCGTCCCCGCGCCGACTTCGACACGGTAGGTGCGCTCTCCCATCGGTACGACGATGGGGGCATCGCTCACGAGACGGTCGACCTCTTGGGCCACGTCGCGAATGGAGCGATTGTCGGTCTCGACTTCGCCATGGCACTCCGCGTAGGCCGCGGCGCGCTCCTCGAGCACGGTGGCAAGCCGCTTGCGAATATTACCGCCTGCCAGCAGAGGCCGCCCTCGCCCCGAGCCAACGCGCGCGCACAGGGTATCGAGCGAAGCGCGCAACGTGACCAATACGCCCTGCTTCAACAGCATCCTGCGCGATACCGGGTCCGTGACCGTACCGCCTCCGAGCGACAACACGCTGACCTTGGGATTGGCGAGCAGCTCACTCAGGACACTGCGCTCGAGCTCCCGAAAACCGCTCTCACCACGGCGCTCGAAAAGCTGCGGAATGCTCATTCCCGCGCGCTGCTCAATGGCATGGTCGAGGTCAACCGAGGACGTACGCCACAGCTCTGCCAGGGCATTCGCGACCTGCGATTTACCGCTGCCCATGGGACCGGACAAAAAGACGCGTTCAGACATCGCGCCGAAGTTTGTCTCGAAAGGCGACTAGAGGCACGTCAGGCGCCGCCGATTGCTCAATTCTTCGAGGAAGACATCAACGCCTGGTCACGATTCACGATGCGCGGCGTGATGAAGATGAGAAGCTCGCTTCTTTGGTCGAACATCTGACGTCGCTGGAACAGCAAACCGAGAATGGGAATGTCTCCAAAGAACGGGACCTGGTCGACGCTGCGCCCGGAGTTGCGCGTGTAAATGCCGCCGATGACGGCCGTGTGCCCGTCCGCAATCAGCAGTTCCGTGTTGGCTTCGCGCTTGAGGATGGTCGGCTGACCGTTGGCTCCTGTGCGCGTGAAGTCGGGCTCGTTGCGCGTCACGTGCACCTTCATCGACACCGAGCCGTCGGCGGTCACGTGGGGAGTCACGCTCAGCTCGAGGACAGCAGTTTGGAACGCCGTCTGCACGCCCTGCGCGCTGACCTGCGAGTAGGGAATCTGCGTGCCCTGAGAAATCTTGGCGGCGTGGTTGTCGAGGGTCAACACGCGCGGGGAGCTGATGATCTTGACGGCACCGGTCGACTCTGCGGCGCTCAAGCGCACGTTCAGGTTGTAGTTTCCATCGACGCTACCGAAGGTCAGACCGAGCGCGCCACCTGCGCCGGTTCCTGCTGCTGCGGGTAAGTTCACGGCGAAGTTCGGCACCGCTGTAGTGGCCGTTAGAGGCGATAGACCGCGCGAGGGGGTTCGCGTGTCGTACGCGCCACCTGCGATACCGATGTTACTCGGGAACACCAGTCCCGTTTGGTTACCGAACGCCTGATTGAACGAGACGTCTCCACCCCACTGGATACCGACGTCGCGCGAGTAGTTGCTCGTCGCCTCGACGATGCGCGCCTCGACCAAG
This sequence comes from uncultured Polyangiales bacterium, assembly GCA_964515685.1. Lineage (GTDB taxonomy): Bacteria > Myxococcota_A > Polyangia > Polyangiales > DASUME01 > DASUME01. The sequence continues at coordinate 29,092 of CAZEWA010000039.1, forward strand.
ACCTGAGCGGTCTGCGTATCGAGAGTGCGCACGAGCTCTTCGACGTCATCCAGGCTCTCGATGATGTCGCGCACGATCAGCACATTCGTGCGCTCGTCGACCGAAACCGTGCCGCGTTCCGTGAGCAGTTCTCGCACGCGCGGCTCCACGTCCTTCGCCGTCGCATAGCTCACAGGTACGAGCCGTGTCTCCAGAGGTGCCAAAGCTACTTGCTGCTTTTGGCGGGCCAGAGCGAGCTCGCGCTCCTTCTCCAACACCTGCTGGGGAGCAACGCGAATCAGGTTGCCCCGGCGCTCAGCGCCTAGCCCCTTGGCTTGCAAAATCACGTCGAGCGCTTGATCCCAGGGCACGTCGCGCATGCGAATCGTCACCGCCCCGGAGACATCGTCGCTGGTCACGACGTTGACGTTTCCGACTTCTGCCAAAAGCCGCAAAATGTTGTGGATATCGGCATCTTTGAAGTCCAGGTCGATGCGGCGTCCGACGTACTTGGTCGTAGCGGCCCCCTTCGCCTGCATGGCCTCGCCACTCACGAACGAAGCCACCTGCTCCGAATCGATTTCCACAGGCTGCGCCGGGACCAAAGTCCTCGCCTTGGGGGTTCCCGTTTCCACGCGTTCTGTGGGCGCGAAGAGCCAGACGATGCGATTGCCCTCACGAATCGCTGTACCCGACGATGCCGGGGTGCGGTCCACGGACACGATCACTCGGTCACCGGCATGGGAAATCTCGACCCCTTTGACTAGCTCGCCACCATCCTGCAGTTGCTTGCGGACCGCCGTCGCGCTGATGGACGCACCTTTGATCTCCATGCGCACAGGCCCAACACTGCCTGGAAATACGCGAAATTCGGCTGCGCGGTTTAGCTCTACGATGACGCGCTCGCGTCCGTCCCGACGTTGAATGGACACGTCGCGCACTTCGATCTGCTGGCCCGCAGCCGACGTGTGCGCAGACGTGTGCTTGACGGAAGGCGATTCTGAGACGGGTCGACTGTGCTGCGACTTACCCGAGTCGAGCTCTTCGAGCGAAACGATGATATCGCCGTCGACCACTCGCGCTCGATAGGAGACCGGCTCCCGAACCGACAGCTCGATGCGCACACCCTGCGACGTCGCGGTGGCGGTCGCGTGCTTCACGAGGTCCGTGTTTGCTCCAAGCAACACGTCTTTCTTGGTCAGCGAGGCTCCCGCGACTTCGATGATCACCACGTTTCCAGCATCGCGGGTGCGGATCGTGTAGCGCGGAGCGTCGAAGTTACCGTCGAGCACAACCTCGGCACGCCCGTCCTGACCGCTCACGCTGACCTGGGTCAGCGCGACACCTTTGACATCCGCACGCACAACGGGTGCCCCCGCCTGCGCTAACAACGCGAACGCCAAAAAGGTCATCCGTCGAAAGCCTTGCCGCATGACCCTTGGTCTCCTCATTCAAGCCCTGGCATCGGATCTTCGGATCCCAGGTCGACTCTGCGCAAATAAAGAACGCTCACGTCCGAACGCATGGCCCAAGCTGGTCGCATCCGACTGAAGAGCTCGCCGCTCATCCCTCTTCTCTGACATCGGTAACCGAGGTATCCACGACGTCCTCGGCCCTGTGCAGCGGGATGACCTGCACCAAGGGCGGGCGGTTCGGCCCAGAGGGGTCTTCTCGCGCAAAGACGACCTCGTTGGCCCGAATGCGGTCCACGCGCCAGTTGAGGGCAACCGGCAGATTTTCCGCGCCTCCCGTCTGGACGATGTCCGCGATTCCTACGAAGTCGCCTCGCGTAGTCACGTATCCCACGCCGCGCTCGTCCACGAGCATGGCGCGGGGCTGATCGATGCCGGAGATGATGGCGATGAGCCGCATGGCGCGCAGCGGCGTGTTGGGCATCAGCACGGTGCGCTGGGCGACGAGCGGCACTTTCGTCTTCACTTCAACCGTGAAGTTCCGAAACGGGTCCCGGTTGGCTTCGCTTTCCACGAAGTCGCCGTCACGCAGGCTCGACCAAGCGGGAACGACCTTCGCCTCCGGGGTTTTCGCGTCCGGTGCCGCTGAGCTGGGTGCGGCTGCACTGGGCGTACCTCCCCCTCCCCCGAGCCCGCGCTGCGCTGCACGCGGAATCTCATCTTCGCAGCCCCCGAGCATCAGAGCTATCCATACTGCAGCCAACGATGTGCGTGAAATCGACATGCAGGACTCCTCACGCAGCCTTGCGACGGAAGGTGGTCGCCAACACACGCACGCGCAGAACCAGACCATCTCCCTTTTCCTGAGGGTCAGACAGCGTGATGTTCTCCATGTTGATGGCACGCTGCAGGCGACTCACATTGTGGAAGAACTTTGCAAGTTGGTGATACCGCCCCGACAGCACCAGATTCACAGGTATTCGGTAGTAGAATTGCGAGGCCGTTTCCGGACGCGGCTCGACCGCTTGAATCGTCAGCCCGCTGAGCTCAGCGATTCTGTTCAACTCGGCGAGCATCGTCGCAATCTCCGCATTTTCGGGGAGAATGCGCGTGTTTTCGAGATCCGTGACCTTCCGCGCTTCCACCTCTTCGCGCAACTTGAGGAACTGAGCTTTCAGCCCTTTTGCCTCCGCGAGTTGCTGCTCGAGGTTCACCTTGCGCGTAGCGGCCGCATCGAGTTGCTCGGTCAGCGATGCATGAAACAGCGAGTAGTACGCCATCCCTAGCAAGACCAACATCACTGCAAGTATCAGGAGCTTGCTCGAGGACGGCAGCTTGGCGAACTGCTGTACTTTGGAGTCAGCCATCTAGTACCTCACCTTGCAGGTCAACTCGAACCCCACGACAGCCCCCGTGTCCTTCGCTCCGCTCTGCTCGCCCGTGCGAATGAGTACGACGTTGTCGAAGATTTGCGAGAGCGAAAGGCGTCGCAAAAACTCCGCGACATCTTCATTGTTGCGGCCCGCACCCTTGATCTGACAGGCCCGCTCCTTCTCCTGAAAGCTCGTAATCCACACGCGGCGCGTATCCCAACCAGGATTAAAGCCGGCATCTGGATTGGCTTTCCGCATATCCGCAAGCTTCGCTTGGTCGACCGAGGGCCCGCGTCCTGGTGACAAAATCGCCGACAATTCGAGCAACATACGCGCAGGTCCCTGGCGCGCGGAAAGCAATCCTTGGATCACTTCTTCGAGTTTGGTCGACTGCGCGAGCTGCTTCTGGAGCTCGGCCAGGTTTCCGCTTTGAGACTTCACCTCAGCGATTTGGCGATCCAAATCGGCGTTCCGCGCATGGGCCTGGTCCAGGTCCGAGCTCAGGCTGAAGTAGACAAAGGCCAGCGCGATGCACCACACGAAGGCCGCCGCCAGGTAGGAGTAGCCCCACACCTGAACGCCGGGTGTGCTGCCGCCTTGGCGCTTTGCCTGAGGCAGTAGGTTGATGCGAATCACGACGCTCGCTCCCGGTCTTTGCGTAGGGCAAGGCCAAACGCCACCGATGCGGCAGGCCCTCGACCTTCCAGCTCACTCCCCCCCACGCTCTTCGCATCCAACGCCGCAACCTTCAGCGGATCTATCACTTCGACAGGAGCACGACAGCGGCGCTCAACCGCCTCCCGCAGCGCCGTAAGCTGGGCCGAGCCCCCCGATAGGACGACCCTCGCGACCTCGCGCTCCCCGCTTGTCGCCAGATAGAAATCGAGCGAACGCTGAATCTCGCCAGCAAGCCCCTGCACCACATCTTGCACGATGCGCGGTACCTCCTGGGGAATGATGCCGCCACCAGAGCCGCACTTGTAAATCTCAGCTTCTTCCTGGCTGATGTTGAGCTGGCGCTGGATTTCTTCGGTCACCGCGTTGCCGCCGTTGGCGATGTCGCGCGTGAACGCCGTGTTGCCTTCCGCCAGGATATTGATCGTCGTAAGCGACGCTCCCACGTGCAACAGAACCGTGGTCTCCCCGGGCACCCCGTAGGCCGCCTCGTAACAGTTCTGCACGGTGAACGCGTCGAGATCGATGATCTTGGCCTTGAGCCGGGCTTCATTGGCCAGATTCACCAGGTCTTGAATCTCTTCTTTTTTGGCGGCCACGAGCAGCACTTCCATCTGCCCCTCGTCCTGCCGCCTTCGCAAAACTTGGTAGTCGAGCTCCACATCCGCGACGTCGAACGGGATGTGCTGCTCGGCCTCCCAAGCGACCTGCTCGCGCAGCTCGTCGCGCGTCATCAGCGGCATCGTGACCTTCTTGATGATCACGCTGTGGCCGCTGATGCGCAGCGCGACGTCCTTACGTCGCTGCTTGTGGAACAGCTTCTCGAGGCCTTCGACGACGGCCCCCGAGTTCATGATGTGACCGTCTACGATGCTCTGCGATGGAAGCGGATGAAACCCGAAACGAACCAGGGAGCGTGAGCCGCCCCGGCCTTCTTGAATCTCACAGACCTTGATCGAGCTCGACCCTATGTCGACACCGATGAGGTTTTTGCCCTCGGACATGTGGGAGCATCACTCCTCCTCGCCAAACACGCGCACGCGGTCCGCAAGGCTCAAACCCAAGGCATCGAGGATCTTCCGCTTGGTATCCATGCGGCACCCGTAGCCCCTTTCCACGCGATCGATCGTCAAAACCGACAAGTTGGCGCGGCGGGCAAGCTCTGCTTTCGACATCATCCGCTCGATGCGGATACGCCTCACGTTGTTCGACTTCTTGGGCAAGACACTGTTGCCGGGTTTGGAGTCCCCAGCTCGGCCCTCATCCCCGGACGGCCGACCGTCCTCGGGCTTGGCACTCTCGGGCACCTGGGCACTCTCAGACGCTCGGGTATTCTCAGACGATCCTGGGCGACCCTCTTCCTCAAGCTCCACTCCCGAAGAAGGGGGCCTTGAGGGCAGCACCTCGACGGCAGCACTCGAGCGATCCAGTGCGTGCGGTGCGCGCGCCTGGTTCGTCGCTGAACTCAGCGAAAGTGCTGCTGCGGATACCTTGTCGTCCTGCTCCATGGTCCGCGAACC